>NZ_JABLUU010000060.1:0-3080 GCF_018491655.1 Komagataeibacter oboediens
GCATGGCGTTGACGGCCTGCGCCAGTTTAGCCAGGGCGAAATCTATCACCTCGGCCCGCTGGGCGTTCTCGGCCCGGATACGCCGGTTGTGGTTGCCGGTCGGGGTCTGGTGGCCCTTCCGTTCCAGAGCCACCACATTCGGCCCCATGTGCCGCTCTGGAACGCGGTCTAGCCCCTGCTCCGCATTGCTCCGGTGATCTATCCGGGCCTCTTGCCCAGCCCGCTCTAGCGCGGCATTGGCAAGGCCCGCCCATAGCTGCCGGATTTCCTTCACCTCGTCGGCGGCCTTCCCCAGTCCCATGCCCTGCCGCTTCTTGTCGGACAGTTCGATGGTTGATTTGTCTCCAAAGGACAGCTTGCCATCGGCCCCCCGCTCCACCGTGCGGGTGGTGGTCATGATGTGCGCGTGATGATTCCGGTCGTCGCCCTCGTCACCCGGAAGATGCACGACCACGTCCACGGCCACCCCGTACCGCTGGACCAACTCACGCGCGAAACTGTCCGCCAGTTCGGCCCGCTGCTCGCTGGTGAGTTCATGAGGGAGGGCCACAACCCATTCCCTCCCGGTGCGGGCGTCCTTGCGTTTCTCTGATCGCTCCGCGTCATTCCACAATTCCGAACGGTCAGCGGTGCCACCCCCCGGAATGAAAATTGCCTTATGGGCAACGCTATTCTGCCGGGGGCTGTATTTGTGTTCGTGCCCGTCAACCTCGTTGGTCAAATCCTCGCCAGCACGATACGCAGCCGCAGCCACAACGGAACGCCCTGCGCTCCGGCTGATCGGTTTCGTTTCTGCGCGATAGATTGCCACGGATCGAGCGCCTACCTTTTGGAGTTAGACGGGGGGTTCAGGGGGGCGAAGCCACCATGACGCAGGACTTGCACTTGTGCAAGTCGTAACTGCGCCCTTAATACCTGACGGCATCAAGGGATATGTGGTATTCGTTTGAAACGGAACGGCTCCACGGTGAGGATGATATGAGCGATATTGCGAAAGAGATTGAGAACGCCAAAAGGATCATAGCTGAACAGAAAAAGCGCATCAAAGATGCCCAGAAGGAAGCAGCTAAAGCGGAATCAAAGTTGAGGGACCGGCAGAACTACATCTTGGGCGGCGCACTGGTAAAACTTGCCGAAACAGATGAACGGGCCGTCCGCACTATTGAAACACTTTTGAAGCTGGTGGATCGTCCATCAGACCGGAAGGCGTTTGAGGTGTTTTCCCGTCTCCCAGCCCTCTCCCTGCCCCCGCAGCCAGCACCGGACACCGGCCATGAGTGAGGCACTGGAAGAAGATCCGTTTGAACTGTTCAAAAGGGTCGAAAAAAGCCTGTCCACGGCCACCGCCAGCATGGAGCGGCTGGCCGCCGAACAAGATGCCAGGTGCAAGACCATTTCAGACGCCGCCGGAAAAGCCTCTAAATTGGCCGAGGAAGCCGGTGACACCTTCACAGCATCCAAGAGGCGTCTGATGATCTGGACGGCCCTCTGCGCGGCTCTGCTGGTCTGTGGCGGGTGGTTGGCGGGTTATTGGCTGGGACACCGTGACGGTTGGGCCTCTGGCACGGCCCACGGCTACAGCGAGGCCGTAGCGGCCAACACGGTTGCAGCATGGGGCGTCACCCCCAGCGGCCAGCTTGGCTACCTGATGGACAGGGCGGGCCTTCTGCAAGCCCTCGGCCACTGCCATCTGCCGGGATATGAGGCCAAATACGAACCGAAGGAAAAGCGCACCTTCTGCTACCCCACCCAGAACGCCAGCGGCTGGGCTGTGCAGCCATGATCGCCAACCCCTCCCTCTTCCTGAGCAATTCGGAAGAGCGATTTCCGCCGACTGAACACGTCGAAAATGGCAGTTTTCCACCGAAAAAAGGAAAGGACCATAGGAAAGGATTAATATCTTATTTTTATCTAGGGGTTTGCCGATCCGCGATTTTCGCTGGGAAACCGCCAAAAATGGCTTGCCATTAGGTCGCACCACATGCGACCATAAAGTCGCACAGTGTGCGACCTATTCGGCCCATATACAGAGGTTCCCCACATGCGGAATGTCACCCGTCTCAAGACCCGCAAAGACCGGCTCCGCGAGGACCAAGCCGACCTGTTGAAGCAAGCCCTTCTGCCCTTCGCAGAGGACGATGGACCGATGCGGGATGCGGTCGGACGGCTCTACGTCCAGATCAAGAACCTCACCACCCCAGACCCCGGAACCACGGAGCCGTTCGTCATGATCCGTCCCGCCCAGAATCGCGCCGTCACCCTCTGGCTGCTGAAGAACAGTAAGCGGCCCATGAAGGCCGTGGACGTATGGACGCTGCTGTTCGACCACCTGTTTCCCCATACCGGCCAGATCATGCTGACCCGTGAGGAAATCGCGGAAAAAGTCGGTATCCGGGTCAACGAAGTTACAGCCGTCATGAACGAGCTGGTGAGCTTCGGCGCGATTTTCTCCGAGCGCGAGAAGGTGGCCGGAATGCGCGGGCCGGGCCTCGCCCGCTACTACATGAACCGGCATGTGGCCGAGGTCGGCAGCCGCGCCACGCAGGAAGAACTTGCCCTAATCCCACGCCCCGGCGCCAAGCTGGCAGTCGTGCAGGGTGGCAAGGCTTAACCCATGAAGGTTTCGGAACTGGACGTGTTCGACAGCGCCAAGGCGGCACAAGACCCGTTGGTGCGGGAAGAACTGCTGCAAGCAGCGCAGGCGGACGGCCACGGCCCCGCCCTCGCTCATGCCCGTTCCGTCATAGCCAAGGCGCGGGCCGGGCAGGACGCCAAGGCTTAACGGCCCCGCCCTCTCCCGCCTCGATCCCGGCGGGCCTGTAGCATCTCCTGATGCTCCTTGGCGTTTTTGGCCCGCTGCTCGGCCCGCTCTTTCTCGGCCGCTGCGGCTCGTAGGCGCTCTTCGGCCAGCCGCATCCGCTCGTCCATCTGACGTTTCCGCTCTGCCTCGGCATCCTTGGCGGCTCCTGCCTTCAGCCCTTTGCTGAAAGCCATCCACTTATTGGCGGTTTTCTCGGCTTTCTGCTGTATCGGCGGGGTCAGCCGGTCAAATGCCTGGGCCACCCTCTCGAAGCCCTCAC
>NZ_JABLUU010000062.1:0-1294 GCF_018491655.1 Komagataeibacter oboediens
TGGAGGGTTCGAAAAACCTACTGGTTTTGAGGCCTTCTGTGTGATTCCATTCCTCTGGTTCTGGTTGAGGGAATGGCGATATGAAACAGCCTGGTTTCTTTGATGTTGAGGAGCGGCTTGCCCGGTTGAGCGGGCTTGGCGATCAACTCGAGGCCTTTTCCCGGACTGTGGATTTTGAGGTGTTCCGCCCTGATTTGAAGAAGGCTCTGGCGTATTCGGATGGGAGCAAAGGCGGGCGCCCTCCGTTTGATCTGGTGCTGATGTTCAAGATCCTGGTGATCCAGACGCTGAACAATTTGTCTGATGAGCGGACGGAGTACCTGATCAATGATCGTCTCTCTTTTATGCGTTTCCTTGGTCTGGGGCTGTCGGACCGTGTGCCTGACGCCAAAACGGTCTGGCTGTTCCGTGAACGCCTGACCCAGACGGGTGCGATTGAAAGACTGTTTGACCGCTTTGACGCGACCCTGCGCAAGGCCGGATATTTGCCGATGTCGGGCCAGATTCTGGACGCAACGCTGGTGGCTGCTCCAAAGCAGCGCAATACAAACGCCGAGAAAGCGGATCTCCGGGCAGGGCGTATTCCTGAAGAGTGGCAGGACAAGCCCGCAAAGCTGTCCCACAAGGATCGCCATGCGCGCTGGACGCTGAAGTTCACGAAAGCAAAGCGTCAGGATGACGGAAGTATGCCCGCAACGGATCTTGCCATTCCGTTCTTTGGCTACAAATCCCACGTCTCCATCGACCGGAAATATCGGCTGATTCGCAAATGGAAGGCCACAGATGCCGCCGCCAGTGATGGCGCGCGATTGAGAGAGGGCTTGCTTGATAAAACCAATACGGCCTCAAGCGTCTGGGCGGATACCGCCTACCGCTCGAAAGCCAATGAGGACTTCATGGACAAAGAGGGTTTCGTCTCGAAGGTCCACAGGAAAAAGCCGAATCTCAAGCCCATGCCCCGCCATGCCCAGCGGTCCAACGCGGGGAAGTCGGTGATCCGATCCCGCGTCGAGCATGTCTTTGCCGATCAGAAATCGCAGATGGGATTGTTCATCCGGGCCGTCGGCATCACACGGGCCACAATGACGATCGGACTGGCCAATATCGTCTACAACATGCGCCGTTTCCTCTTCCTGGAGAGAATGAACGCGAGCGCATAGCAATCCAGCGGGGGGTAGTCCCCAATTTGCTCAAAACGCAGAAAGAAAGCTACCTCAGGAACCGTCAATCAAATCGCCGAAAGCCTAAAAACACGAGCCAGGCACATCAATCAGAGGTTTTTTCGAACCCTCCA
>NZ_JABLUU010000061.1:0-167530 GCF_018491655.1 Komagataeibacter oboediens
AGTCGACGACCCAGCGTGGCCCATCATTCAACCCGATTATCTCCTCGACCTAAGGTGTTTAGTCCTCGGATTTTATGGTGTGTTAATTTCAGATAAGTCGACGCGCGACCGAACTGGAGTGAGGGTCATGCCAACTTACGCGGCGAACCGATGGCGATCCTCGATCTGGCGAACAGCAGCGCCGTCCGTCGCCTACGAGGTAGGAACGACGCAAAGTGGGAATATTCCGTCTTTATGACAAAGACCAAGGCCAGTAACACAACCAAATCTTTGTATTTCATAAGTTTTGTTATGCCAACAATGGCTTTGTACCGATAAGTACGAATGGACGAAAGCTATGCCGGGCGTCTTACCGGTCCCTGATAGCGAGAGCCGGTCAGACGCATTGCTTTCCGGTGACGTGCGACCAGTCTCTCATGTTATCGTCAGGGAATGGTCACAGCTTTGATACAATCACCCGACTGCAGCGTCCGCCACGTGTAGTCCGCGGTTCAGGCCGACTTCTCCCGCAGCGTGCGGGCCGCGCGTACCATATTGACGAGTGCCGGGATGACCTCGTTCCACTGGCGCGTCTTGAGCCCGCAATCCGGATTCACCCACAGACGTTGTGCTGGAATGCGCTCATTCGCTTTCTCCATCAAAGTAACCATCTGCGCTTCGGTGGAGATGTTGGGTGAGTGGATGTCGTAGACCCCCGGTCCAATCTGGTTCGGGTAGTTGAACGTCTCGAAGACATCAAGCAACTCCATGTCGGAGCGCGAGGTTTCAATGGTGATAACGTCTGCGTCCATGGCAGCAATAGCGGCGATAATGTCGTTGAACTCTGAATAACACATATGTGTGTGGATCTGGGTTTCATCAGCGACACCATTGGCTGCAATGCAGAAGGCCTCCACCGCCCACGTCAGATAGTCCTGCCATTGCGATTTGCGCAGCGGCAGGCCCTCACGCAAGGCAGCCTCGTCGATCTGGATGATGCGAATGCCAGCCTTTTCCAGATCCAGGACCTCATCCCGGATGGCGAGCGCAAGCTGAAAGCATGAGGCCGAGCGCGGCTGGTCATCTCGGACAAAGGACCAGTTAAGAATCGTGACTGGCCCAGTCAGCATGCCTTTCATTGGTTTATCGGTAAGGGATGCTGCGTAGCTGATCCACTCTACCGTCATTGCCTTGGGGCGGCTGATATCTCCGAACAGGATCGGCGGTTTTACACAGCGCGAACCGTAGGACTGAACCCATCCATTCTGGCTGAACACATACCCCTCAAGCTGCTCACCGAAATATTCGACCATGTCGTTGCGTTCCGCCTCGCCGTGGACCAGCACGTCCAGACCCAGCTTTTCCTGCTCGCGCACCGCATGTTCGATTTCACGACGCATGGTTGCCTTATATGTTCCTTCGTCAATTTTTCCGGATTTGAACTGACTGCGCGCGAGACGGATTTCTCTAGTTTGGGGAAAAGAGCCGATGGTGGTGGTCGGGTAAAGCGGCAGTTGCAGCAGTGCGGCCTGTTTTGCTGCGCGAGCCCCAAATTCACTCATCCGACGGCCAAGCGATTCAGTGATGGCCGCAATGGCTTTTTTTACATCCGGATTGTTTACGCGGGGCGAACTGTGGCGTGAGTCCAGCGCAGCCCGATTGGTAACCAGTTCTGACGTCACAGCAGAACGCCCCCGGTCAAGAGCAAGGGCCAGCACGCGGATTTCGTCCAGCTTCTGCACGGCAAAAGCCAGCCACGAGCTGATCTCGGCGTCCATCTTCTCTTCGGCCGCCAGATCCACAGGCACGTGCAGCAGGGAACAGGACGGCGCGATCCAGAGCCGGTCTCCCAGCAGCTTTGCCACAGGTTCCAGCCAGTCCAGCGTCGCTTCCAGGTCCGTCTTCCAGATATTTCGGCCATTGACGATCCCGAGGGAAATTATCCGATCTGGCGGGCTCGTCTTTACCAGTTCAGCGACCTCCTCCCGCGCATTAATGGTATCGAGATGCACGCCCTGCACGGGGAGCCTGCTCACCAGGGCCAGATTTTCGCGCAGCTGACCGAAGTACGTGGCCAGCAGCAGTTTGACCCGGCGGGTATCAAGCGCCTGATAGGTCTGCACGAAAGCGTTCTGCCACGATGCATCCAGTTCCGTTACCAGAACCGGCTCATCGATCTGCACCCATCCGGCACCCGTCTGAGCAAGCGCATCGAGCAGTCTGGCATATACGGGCAACAGTCGCGGCAGCAGATCCAGCTTGTCCGAACCATCTTTGGCCTTACCGAGTGCAAGATAGGTTATCGGGCCGATAATGACCGGCTTCGTCCGGATACCCTGCTTCCGCGCTTCGTCCAACTGGCTCAGCAACCGCGAAGCATCAAGGGTAAACGTCGTCTCGGCATCAAATTCCGGAACGATATAATGATAGTTTGTATCGAACCATTTAGTCATTTCACCGGCGGCGACACCGCCGCAGCATCCGGGCTTTTCTTCAACAACCGTTGCCGAGCGACCGCGGGCAACCCGGAAATAATTATCGAGTTGGTCACCATGGAAGTCACGCACACGGGTGGGCAGGTTTCCAAGCATGAAGCTCGTGTCCAGCACCTGATCGTAAAAGGAAAAATCACCGACCGGTGCGAAATCCAGACCAGCCTGATCCCGCCAGTGGCGTGAGCGTAGTTCCGTGCCAACCTGCTCCAGCATGGCGAGGGAAGACTGGCCTTTCCAGTAAGCTTCAAGGGCGAACTTGAGTTCACGTTTGAAGCCGATGCGAGGGAAGCCGAGATTATGGGTCGTAACCATGAAGATTTATCCAGATGATGTATGGCTTCTGGAAGATAGGGTTTCGGATATATGAAGAAAAATGATATGTTTTCATAGATGTATAAACGGCAATCATATATGGTGCGTAGAACATGAGTATTCTTGAGCGCAGCCATTTGGCGATCATTCAGGAAGTTGCGCGCGAAGGCTCATTGACGGCTGCAGGAGCGCGCCTCAATCTGACCCAGCCTGCGCTTAGTCATTCCATCCGCAAGCTGGAAAGCCAGCTTGGCGTGAAGATATGGCAACGTGAAGGACGCTCTCTCGTGCTCACTCAGGCGGGAGAGTGGCTCCTGTCTCTTGCCAACCGTCTCCTTCCACAATTCACGCTGGCAGAAGATCGGCTTGAACAGTTCGCCCTTGGCGAGCGCGGAACGCTTCGCATCGGGATGGAGTGTCATCCCTGCTATCAATGGCTTTTGAAAGTAGTGTCGCCCTATCTGGAAAGATGGCCCAAGGTAGATGTAGATGTACGCCAGAAATTTCAGTTTGGCGGAATAGGTGCGCTATTCAGCAACGAGATCGATATTCTTGTGACCCCGGATCCGCTCTACAAGCCAGGCCTTAAATTTACGTCGGTTTTTGACTATGAACTGGTACTAGTTGTAGGCCCCGAACATCCTTTGCGAAATTCACAGTATGTTTTGCCAGATCAGCTCATTGGCGAAATACTGATTACATACCCCGTACCGTCAGAGCGCCTCGATATCTATACTCAGTTTTTGCAACCCGCAGGCATAGCCCCGCGACAGCAGAAGCAGATAGAAACGACCGATATCATGCTTGTCATGGTATCACATGGCCGCGGTGTTGCAGCACTTCCACGATGGCTTGTCGAAGAATATGCCTCTCGCTTTGAGCTTTATCCTGTTAAACTTGGTATAAACGGTATTGCGAAACAGATCTTTCTTGGTCATCGCGAGACGGATGAAGACATTCAATATTTACGCGATTTTATAGAACTCGCGGGTATGAATCAGTGAGTCAAGACATGCCTGACTGTACGGGGTCAAAAAGAATAGAAAATGATAAGCACTGCTGGACCTGGCGACAGATGGATAGCGTGATCCGTGCCTGACGCAGTCACTTTTTTAGTGCCGACAGGTGAGTCGATGCGTCTTTCTCCTGTCCCGGAGTTCACGACGGAGACACGAAATAAAGTCATGGTGAACGCTGAAAATTTGTCCGTGGACCAACCGGTCGGCGATCTCTGTATCGTAGAAATTCTCTGTTCCTATCTCACAACGCATACTGCCGACAGGATTCTAAGATCCGCAGCCTTCGAGTTTGTGTCGCAGTTCCCGACCGCGTGCGGTAAGGCGGGAATGCCCCATCCCCCATCGCGCAGAACATCCACCTGCAATAAAGCCCATCAGTACGAGAGATGATCTGATGCTTCCTCCATCCAGCAAGGTTCCATACCCCCCGTCTTTCGGCAGGGACAGAATGGCCCGTTTCTGTGCGGGAGTCAGGCTCTCCGATCCGAAATAAGATCGACCTGTGCCATTTCGCTGGTTGCCGCCAAAATATGTACGCATTTCTCATGTTCCCCTTGTAGCGTTTGACGGGATTAGACCCGCGACACGCCATTGGCCAATGGATGTAATTCTTCAGAACTGGTCAGGAAAGAACACGCTGGATGGGGAACGCAGCAGATAAAACAGAAGACATGATCGCCACTCCGTCTGTCGGGCGCCCCGCCCGATAGAACTGGTTACGTCACAAAGGCAGGTCTCCTGGCTTACGGGTCCTTGATATCGGTTCTGTCTTCCCGGCCTGTTGAGCATAGCCAGTGACGGGTCCTGTTAAGAGGACATACGATCCGGTATCTCTCCGCTTACAGTTGCGGGGGCAGCCACCGACTTGTTCCCGGACCCTGATAAGTCCTGCCAGAACGCACGGCGTTCCCTATTAACCCGTTCGCACGGGGCCTTTGATGTAGAGGTAGTGTGACGCACGCCCGCGAGCAGTGCAAGCCTGCCAGCTTCCCGTCTGTGTGAAGGATACCATGCTCTTTCATCGCAGGTTTTTTGGAAAATCCATATTGCGTAGATCACGAAATCTGACGCATATTGCGACCAGCTTTTATGTCGGTGGTGCCGCGCAAGCGGATTAATAGGGAATACCGTAAGCTCTGGCGGGATCTGCGATGATCCGGGAGCCAGTCGGTAGCTGCGTCCGCAACTGTAGGCGGTATGTAGCCGGATCCGATCATCTGATGTCCGATCAGATGGGTCACTGCTTCCAGTAAGGGAGTGGGAAGACAGGACCGAGCTGCCATGATCCGTGAGCCAGGAAACCTGCTACCGTCGCAAACCGTGCTACCGGGCGGGACCGACCGGTGGCAGGAGATCAGCTATGACGCGTTCTTTCGCGTATCGATATATCTATCAAGCCTCCATATGTATGCGGATCGTTAGCCTGTGCTTGAATGAATCCCGGCTTCGTAAGGCAACCTTAGCAACAGACCTCGCGGCCTGCGGCTTATAATTCGCATGTACTTTCCTGACCCCAGGACACAGGTACCTACGTTTTATTCTGATAAAAAGAAATATCCATGAACACAGATATGAGCATGGTACTCCCTTCCATTGCGTCGCGCCTAATGGCGACCATTACGGAGCCAGAGCCGGTTGTTGCAATTCGGATGCTTATTGCGGCCTGTCTGGATCAATCCTCGTCCCTTCGCCTGCGGCTACCAGAGGTAAAGCAGCTTTTCGCCCGCTTTATAGCCGCCATTATGCGTGAAAGGACAGATGCTCTGGAGGCTATTGCCAACTCGGTGGAAAAACAGATCACCGCGCTGTCTTTTCGTCCGTTTACGCCGCGACAGGTTCGACAGATTCTGGGGATCACCAACCAGGAGCGTCTTTTCTGGACACGAGACGGGCGCCTGCACCAGACAGGAACAATCCTGAACAATCAGCGCGGCCAGAAATTCAGAGTTCCTGTATATTGTGCCGAGAGAATTGGATGGCTCAGTCAGAACCCAGACATGATCGCGGCATGGCGTGACGAGGATGCTCGCATCCTGACTCAAGAAGGCCTGTCCGATGCAGATCTTTCCAGTTAATCCGATCCGATTCCCGGTGAAACGAAAAATGGCCTCTCCCGTCCCTTCGCCTGATTTTATTCTCATACAACAGCGGCGACGTCAGCGTTCTGTCTCGGTATCCCGCCTTATGGAATCCGCACCTCTGCGGGAAGATGTAATTCAGGCAATAGCCAAGACTGAACTCCCTGCCCCCAATCCGGAAGACCGCATTCGTGCGGATGGATTTGAAACATTCCTACGTCTGGTACCTTCCGCTGGCCGATTACCCGCTGCGCCGAAGGCGCGGGGCGACTATCTTGAGGAACTGTTTTCGCCCCTGCTATTAGAAGCTCTCGCCTATGTGGATACAGCCCGCGATTTATCGGACACGCACGGGGTCGAGGCGCTCATGGCCTTGCTTCAGGCCTATATTTCCGCGCAATGGACAATTGGCGCGCGTGACGCCGCCATGCACTTGTATAGCGCATCAAGCCCGAACGCCTGATTGACAACATAGTGGCTAACGCGCGGGCGCGTATCCCCGCCCGCGTGTTTCGAAGATGAAGACACTGAGTGACCTACACTTATTGGATCGGAGCGACAAGTTTGATTGGCATCAACAAGCTCTTCGTTCCATGCAGGCCGGCATCGCGTTTCGAGGAATTGGGCGTTCCTCTCACTTCGCGCATAATGGAATGAGACCCTTGATTGATGATGGCCCCGCGCGAGCGGGTTAAAAGGGAACGCTGTAACGCTCTGGCTGGACAATTCTGTTCCGGGAGCCAGTCAGCGGCTGCTCCCGCAACTGTATGCGGTATGCCACCAGTTCGTTCACCTGCGGGTGAGCCACTGTTTCCCTTGGGGAATGGGAAGGCATGAACTGGCTGGCCATGATCCGTGAGCCAGGAGACCTGCCATCGTCTGCAAACCACGTCGTCGGGCGGGATGCACCGAAGGCAGGAGATTTCCCATGCGTCATGGGAAGACCAATGCGGCCGATCAATGCCCCCCATGTTTCCTGTTTCTGGCGGAAACATCGTGATGCAGCATCGCGGGACCGGCGCGTTTCTGACAACCGGCCTGAAACGCCCGCATGTTGCTGAAGACCCTTACTGGGCCCTTCAAGCCGGTGCAGCAATGGGCAGCAGGCGCGACAAGGCTATCATGGAAAACGTCCATGGCGTAGATAGCACCCTCGCCGCTCATTCCCATGGCGCGCATCTCGGGGCATCAATCATGCGCTTTTCGATCCGAATTCTCCGATAGATCCGCCGATGTTCCATAATTTTAGTCATGTACGAAGCGACGAAAGACACATCATGAATATTGCGCAAAAAGCAACCTGTGTCTCGCTAATACTCAGTATCATGATTGGAGGGGCTGCTGTTCACGCACAAGTTCCTCCAGCGACAACAGTTCCGCCCGCCGTTCTGGGGCAATGGGTCACCAGAAATCACAAGGGTGTTTTCGAGATCACACGGTGTGGCGACCATCTGTGTGGAAAGCTGGTTGGCCTGAACTATAGTAATGACATCCCACGCGACCAGACGGACCGTTCGGAATGTGGGTTGCCCATGCTGCGGGACTTCGTGCCGGATCCGGATCAACCAGACCGGTGGAACGGGTCCATTCTCGACCCCAATACCAATCATGTGTATCAAGCGCGCATGTGGGTTAACCAGTCCGGACAACTCAAGTTACGGGGCTATCTCGGGATTCCGATGTTCGGACAGACACAGACATGGCTTCCTTATCGCGGTCATATCGGCCCGAACTGCAAAATGAGCACCTGATCTGCGTGGTGCCTGGTCAGGAGAAGATGCCCATGCGCCTTGAGACGGGGCATGGGCGTCTATCAGTTTATTATCCGATATCTTTCTGGGACGGCATACCATTCTGGATAAGCAGTTGGCGCAGCGCCATGATAACTGGAAAGACCTCCTGATTCCGGTCGCCGTCCTGCTCCCGCCAGGCCTGCTGCTCCAGTTCAACAATTTCGCGATCTTCTGTGAAAACACGCTCCGTAAAGGCGATCAGCAGCGGCCACGCCAGATCCAGTAAAAATGGTATTTTCAACCTGCGTATGGAGAGCAGGCCAAATACCCGGTTGATCAATTCTTCCCGGTCCTGTGGCACATATGCAATCCACAGTTCCATGACCGGTTCATCAATCCCCTCCGTCTCGATCCGCAATGTCTGATAGGGATACTGCGTGCGGATGGTCATGACATCCCGATAGGCAAAATCCCGGCCATCCTTGCGACGCTGCCCGTAAATCAGAGCCTCGCTCAGCGGCTGCCTGCCAGACGTGCGGGCAAAGGTATAGCGGGCCTCCACAAAATCCTCACCCCGATCCATGCCTAGAAACCGTGGCTTCATGCTTCCGACCAGTCGGCTGTGCAGAATCTGGTGGTTCATGTCCATCAGGTTTTCATGCATGAAGCTGTAGTGACATTGCACGACTTTTCCAAACCGGCGGGTACGGTAATGGGGGTCACGGACACGTGGAAAGTCCGGCAGCGCAATGCTATCGGATTTTTCCAGATCCCCCATGAACACAAAGATGAGACCATCCTTCTCGCGGCATGCCCATGTCCGCAGTCGTGGCGGTTCGTTTTCCAGCTTCATGCCGGGGGAAAAACACTGGCCACGCCGACTGTATTTCAGTCCATGGTATGCACAGCGAATGAAATCTCCACACACTTCTCCCTTGCTGAGTGGTAACTGCCGGTGGGGGCAAACATCATCCAGCGCAAAGATGGCCCCGGCCTCGGGCCTGACCACCACGATGGGTTGCCCCGCGTACCGTACGCCAATCGCCCTGCCCCGACGAAGCTCGCGAGACCATGCAACCGGATACCAGAAATCCGGATTGCTGCGGACACGACGGATGTCCTGTTGTGGCAAAGCAGCCCCATCCAGGGCGGCTGTTTTCGATGTATTTCCTGTCATGATATTTTCAATGTCTCACGCTGTTATCAGCGCATGGGACAAAACGGATATCATTTTCGCAAAAGTCGCGGATGGATGCGCTGCGACGTGCTATCGTGCGTCGGCTGGCTACGGCCACGATTTCGGACATTTTCTGCGGCAGGACGTTCGTAATGTCCGGATCGGTCAGGGCATTGCTGTCACTTAGCGCACCCGATGGCGCGATCATGAGACGATCCGGCCGATGCGAACGCAGCGTCTGTTCCACGATGCCGTGCGCCATGCTGATGTGGGTAGGCGCCGCGCTGCAGCTATCGACCAGCCCCAGCGAGAGCCAGTGATGCGCCGGGAAATGCTGCAGGACATACGGGAAATCGCGATAGCCATGCACAACGTCCACATGCAGGCCGCCAAAAGGTAGCTGCAGCACGAAAGGAAGATGTCGCCCGAAGCCCCCGCTCCCTCCGACCAGAACAAGTGAAGTGCCCCTTGATGCTTCACTGAGGACATGCCAGGCAACATCCATATGGGTCAGCGTGGCTGCGGGCAGGCCAGGATGGGCAAGGATTGGCTCATCAATCTGGATCCAGAAGCATCCCGCGTTGTTCAGTTGTTCGAAGCATTCAATATAGGCGGGTAGCAGGCGCATCAGTCCCTGGCCGACACTGTCTCCCTTTGTCATGCCGCATAACGCAAGGAAACTGACCGGCCCCAGCAGAACAGGCCGGGTGCTGATACCCAGTTGTTCCGCTGCAAGAAATGCGTCGCGGGGCCAGTTGCGCGCAAGATGGAACGCCTGCCCCGGTCTGAGGATGGGCTTTCTGTAATTGCCGTGCATCGGATCACAGGCTGTGACTGTATTGTCGGTGCCCACGCCAAACATGCGGGCAGTCTGCACAACTCTGTCCCGCCATGGGCTATTGGCCGTAGCGATATGGGAAATGCCTGCCGCGTGCTGGCATCGCACCCCACGCATCTCATCAGCATCGGGAAAACCAAGTGTCGCCGTAAGCAGTCTGGCGATATTCGGGAAGTGATCTATGGAATACTGGCGCGCAGGCACGCCTTCGGTCGTGCCATCATGGCACGCGGCTTTCTGCCATACCGGCATTAAGCTTCTCCCGCCTTCGGCACATCCCGTCCGACGGCTTGATGTATGACGATGGCAGGTCTCCTGGCTTACGGATCATGGCCAGCCGGTTCTGCCTTCCCATTTCCTTTTCGGAAACAGTGACTCACCCCGTCCGGGTGAAATGAACCGGCGGCATACCGCCTACAGTTGCGGGAGCAGCCTCCGACTTGGCTCCCGGGTTCATGACCCGGCCGGAGCGTGACGGCGTTCCCTATTAACCCACTCGCGTGGGACCATCGACTTGATAAGACAACATTGTGCCCGAACCGAGCGGCCGGACGCAAGGTGTCATGGGCAGGATGTCCCAGCGGGCCGCACACGTTAGCGGCACAGGGACCACGGAAGGACCGCGTCCTCGACCCGCCGGACCGTTACGCCGTACACGACGCGCATGATGTCATCATCCAGCACCTGCAGGGCCGGGCCATGGCGGATGACGGCGCCATCATCCATCAGCACCAGTTCATCGCAGAAACGGGTCGCCAGAACCAGATCATGCAGCACGACGACGATCCCCTTTCCCTGCCCTGCCTGCTGGCGGAACAGATGCATCATGGACAGGGCATGAGCGGGATCGAGCGCCGCAATCGGCTCGTCCGCCAGTATGACCGGCGTATCGGTCGCCAGCGCACGCGCCAGATTCATGCGAGCCCGCTCCCCGCCTGACAGGTGGCTGGCCGGACGGGCGCACAGGTCCTGCAAGCCGGTGACATCAAGGGCGTGGCCCACCGCCGGGTGACGGACGGCATGGTCGCCCGCCTGCCCATGCGGCAGGCGTCCGAGTGCGACCAGCGCACGCACCGGCATGGGTGGCGGCGTCCCCCCGTCCTGGGGGATGAAGGCAAGTTGCCGGGCGCGCAGCGCGGAAGAGATCTGGCCCATGCTGCGATCAAGAATCCGGACATCCCCATGATCGGGTGCCTCCAGCCCCGCCAGCAGGCGCATGAAGGTACTTTTCCCCGCGCCATTCGGCCCGATCAGGCCAATGACCCGTCCCTGCGCAAGGGTCAGGGACGCGGCCGAGACGACAGCCCGATCCCCGCGCCGGAGCGACACGTCGCGTGCCTGCAGCAGGATCATGACACGGTTCTTTTCAGCATGATGACGCGGGCGAAGAAAACCGGTGCGCCCACCAGTGCCGTTAGCACACCCAGTTGCAGTTCAGGCCCGACCGCCACCACACGCACCACCATATCCGCCAGCAGCAGCAGCAGGCCTCCCCCCAGAAATGACGGCAGGAGCAGACGCGATGGCTGATATCCCACAAGCGGCCGCAACAGATGTGGCACCACCAGCCCCACAAAGCCGATCGCTCCTGAAACCGCCACGCATGAGCCGACGGCTAGCGCCGCGCCCAGCACGATACGCGTCTGGACGCCGCGCGGGCCATGCAGCTGGAAGCCAAGGCTTGCGGCCACATCCTCCCCCAATGTCAGCGCATCCAGCGCACGCCCCGCGGACAGCATGAGCAGCGTGCCACACACCACACCCGGCAGGCAGATCCAGACATGGGTAAAGGTCCGGTCCGTCAATGACCCCATGAGCCAGTGCATGATCTCGAATGACGCATAGGGGCTGGGCACAAGGTTCAGCACCAGTGCTGTCAGGGCTGCGGCAAAACTGCTGAGTGCAGCCCCCGCCAGCAGCAGCACCAGCGTGCCACCACGTCCCACCAGTCCCATCAGCACGGCCGCCGCACACAGCGCCCCCGTCAGCCCACCCAGCGGCAGGGCCGCGATGGACACCTGCATGAGGCCGGTATAGAACACGCTGACCGCCCCAAGTGCCGCTCCACCTGATACCCCCAGGATGCCGGGATCGGCCAGCGGATTGCGTAGATAGCCCTGCAGAACCGCCCCCGACAGGCCAAGCGTCCCGCCCACCAGGATGGCCAGCAGGGTACGCGGCAGGCGCAGGCGCTCCACAATGATCGCGCCTGCGGTATGCCGCCCGGCCAGCAGGTCCGCCAGTGCATGTGAAAACATGATGCGGGTTTCTCCCCACATGAGCGAGGTAACAAACAGCCCCATGACACCAGCCAGAAGCATGACGTTCAGCAGCATGGTTTGATGGGCAGGTTTCATGGGGCGGACATTTCAAGGTTGTGCCGTGCGTTACGCAGCATGACGACACTATCCAGTGTCTGTGGCAGGCCACACAACCAAAGCCGTGCGGGCAGATCCAGATGATGCGGCCCGGCAAAGGCCTGCTTCAACGCCGGGTGATCCAGCATGGACTGTGCAAGGGACGTTCCCTTCCCCGAACGGTCAAGGATCAGGAGATCGGGTGGCCGTGCAATCAGCAGTTCCATGGAAAAACGGGAAGATGACTGGTGCCCCATGATCGTTGCGTAATTACGAAAGCCGGCATGGGCAAGGACATCATCCGGAAGCGAGCCCTTATGGGTGACAAAGCCGTTGGCCGCATAGACGGCTGCTGTGGGATCGGTGGAACCAGGCTCGACCGAAAGGGAGGCCAGGCGCGTGGCAAAGGCCATAGCCAGTTGCTGCCCACGCTCAGGAACGCCGATGGCGTTGGCGACCGTCATGATCTGGACCGGAATATCCGTCAGGGATTGGGCGGGTGGCAGGGCTACAACCTGTGCGCCCCCTTCCCGCCCCGCCTGCATCGCGACGGCCGCGGTATAGATGCCACCCAGCACGACATCGGGATGGGATGCCACGATGCTTTCCGCCGTGGGTCGCAATACGGGAGCCTGTCGTGCCTGTTCGCACAGCACCGCGCTCCAGCAATCCCGGGCGAGCGGCGTAATACCGACGATCTGGCCCGGTTCGGCCAGCAGCAGCAACAACTGGTCGGTGCAGAGATTAAGCGAAGCCACGCGCGGGAGAGCCCATGCCGGTGCCAACGGGACACAGGCAAGGAAACCGGCCATCATCCCTGCGACCACGCTTTTCATGTCAATAATTCAGCATGAAGCCGCCATAACCGGCGCGACCAGGCTGCAGATAGCCGATGGGATCCTCGAACTGGCGGTTCAGCAGGTTGTCGGCGCGGGCATAGACGGAAACGTAGCGGTTGATTTTGTAATTGGCAGCCACGTCGATGGTGAAATAACCATGCCCCTTGGCGCATGTGCTGCAGGACTCGCTGCCAATAACCGGCAGATCACGCCAGCCACTGGTATACAGGATATTGCCCGAAAAGGTCAGGTCGCGAATGGGGGTCCATGTCGTATTGAAATTAAACTTGTGCTGGGGACGGCGTTGCAACTGGACGTCGTTCGTCTCATCCCGGGCGTGGGTCCAGGTATAGCTCAGGTTAAATTCCAGATTGCTCAGCGCCTTCCAGTTCAGGAAGGCTTCCACACCATACATCCGCGCCTTCGCCACATTGGCGTAGGAGTAGTTGTAGTCATATGATGAATCAATCGAAAGCGAGGACTGGATCAGGTTCCTGACCCGGTTGTCATACCAGGTTGCGCCGAAATTCAGACGGTCATGCAGCAGTTTCTGCTCAACACCCGCGTCATAGCCGATCAACTGTTCCGCCTTCAGGTTGGGATTGCCCTTTTCCGAATAACCCACACCCACCTGATTTGCGAATAACTGATACAGCGAAGGACCATGAAAACCGGAACCGGCGCTGGCCTTGATGATGGTTCCGGTGCCCGGCACATGGATTGCCGGGGCCACGCGCCATGTCACGTGGTTGCCGTAGCGCGAATTGGCATCATAGCGAATATTGGCCGCACCATACAGAATATGGTTCCAGTTCCCCTGATACTGCCCGTAACCTGCGGTCGTATCCATGCTGGCGGATGTATCGTATCCGCTGTCCCACATGCTTGAGGCCGTATGGCTGGTATTGAACGTATCATGGAAATGTTCGGCACCGATCAGAAGCTGGCCATACTGCTTGAAATTGAACGTGCCGTGCCAGTCCACCTTAAGTCGGCTGGAACGGTAATAATCCGGGTCTGGATTGACCGGGCTGCCGTAACTCGTGCCCGTCTCCGTCCAGCGGTTGCGGTTGGTCATGTAGCCAAGGCCAAGCACCTGATCAAAAAGCCCGTGAAAGGAAACCAGATGGGCCGTCCCGCGCACGATGGCCTCGTTCTGGTTGTTCTGTTCCCGCACACCCTTATCACCATACAGATTTTCACTTTGCAGGTCATACAGAGAGTAGGAATGATAATTGCTCTGTATCAGCCGTGCGGTCAGGCCAAGATCGAAATTATGGGTGACGTCATAACCCAGCCTGATATTGACGCCACGGTTGTCATTCCGGTTGCCTTCATGCCGCTGCTGCCGGTTGGCCCCATAATAACGCTCGATATAGGAAGGGATATTGTTGAACCCATCCATCCGGTAATGGGAGAATTCTACATTATAATGAAAACGTCCCTTGCTGCCGCGTGCGCCAAAGGTCTGATTGAAGGTACCATACCCACCGCCTTCGATACGGACAAACGGCTTGAAACGGCCCTGCCCCTGTGCCGTGGTAATGTCGATAACCCCCGCCATGGCGTCGGCGCCGTACAGGCCGCTCTGAGGCCCACGCAGTATCTCGATCCGGCCCATGCCGTCGGTTACAAACTGACCGGCATCGAACATGCCATTGGTGGAACTTCCGTCATTGATGTCCATGCCATCCAGGCGGACCTTGACCTCGTTGGAATTATTACCACGCATGAAAATGGATGACGTGCCCCCTGGGCCGCCTGTCTGGACCACGTTCAGGCCCGGTTGGCGTGCCAGAATATCCGTCAGGCTGCGCCGCTGCTGGGTCTGGATCTGCTTTTCCGTGATGATGGTCATGCTGGTGCCGATATCATCGGTGGAGGTCGGCCGACGGGCTGCACTGACGCTGATCAGTTCGGGAAGACCCGTATCCCCCAACGAAACAACGGCTTTCGATTTTTTATTCTCGATGACGTACTGGTTGGCGGACTGTTTTTGCGGCGCGTGCTGTCTGACTGAATCATCGGCACGCGCCACTACAACCCCCATGGTCATCAACGTGGTGGAAGCAATCAGCAGATTACGGAATAGGATCATCTGGTTCAGGTCTCGCGGTCACATCATCGTTGCCACGAGAGCGCGCTGCCACAGGATTTCCGATCTGCACGGAATCCTGTAACACCACACCGTCAGGACACCCCGCCCGACAGTTCCCGGTCGCAACCATCATGACGGCAGGTCTCCTGGCTCACGGCGTAGCGTCCTGCACAACCTTCCCGGAAAACCGCGGTTTCCAGTGGCCCGGACCATGACATCCGGTAATGCAAGGACAGACCGTTTACAGTTGCGGGGGCAGCCGGAGCATTGGATCGCAATCCGCACTCTGTTCCCTTTTCATCCCCCCGAAAGGGGACACCGTCGGAACGGTTCTGATCGGATGGGATGTTCTTGTCAACCCGCATTCAATCTTTCAGTATCCTGTCAGGATTGCTGTTATTTTCAGCCTGATTGATGAATCACAGGATATTTCCGATGAAACGTATCACGCCTTCCATGCTGACTTCACTGGCGCTGGATCTCCGTAACGGCTGGAGCATTGGAACATTTGGTGCGATCGGCGAATTCCATCATGTTCCGGATGATAGGGTCTGCCTCACCCCATGTCCTGACGGGCTGGAGATCGTCACCCAACGCGGTGCCATACGCATTAGTCCCAGCGAACCCTTGCATGCCCTTGCGTGGGACTCTCTCGTCGGAAAAGGCAGACGCTGGCGGCATAGCATGGCGTTATGCGGCCCGTTACAACTGACTGCGAAGCATACCCTGAAGGTTCTGGGAAAGGATGCGGACGCTGTCCGACCAGAGGATCGTGATGCGTGGCTGATTGATCTTGGAATTGGCGTGGGTCAGGTCCGGATGTGTGTAAGGACAGAAAATGCCCGCCTGGTTGAAGCCCTTGCTGTTGATACGGATGACCCATTGGCCGTCGTCACGGCTGCATTTGCGCTTCTGATGGAAGCCCAGCCCCACAGGGTCATGCTTTCGCCTGCTGGCAGGCTGGAGGTCTACCAACCCATTCCCGCGCCTGATGGAGACTCTCCACTCGGTGCCCATACCCACCTGCTGCCAAAACTGGTGAAGTTGAAACGGTCCTGCTCTGCTCTCGATCCCATTCCGGAAGGCTGGCAGCCTTTCCTGACACTTCATCCGGCGGCACCGTTCCGACCGTCCGATGATGATTCCCATGATTATGACCGGCTTGCCGATCTATCCTTTCTGCCGTTGCTTGAGGAATTCGGCATGGAGGAAGACTTGCAGGTTTCAGGCACATTCCAGGCCCATGTTCGTCAACATGGAACACCGGAAAATCTGAAAATACCCGCTACAAGACGTGGTCGCGCGCGCATGCATATCGAACTGCTTCGCATGGCAGCGCGGGCTCACGAGGGCATGGAGCGATTTGTGCCTGCCGACACGATCAAGAGCGCTACGGACTGCGGCTGATTCCATGACAGCGATCATGTTGCAGGGCACGGGATCCGATGTCGGAAAGTCCGTTTTGACGGCAGGTTTATGCCGGGTTTTCGCTAACCGTGGCCTGACGGTCCGGCCTTTCAAACCCCAGAATATGTCGAACAATGCCGCCGTGACGGTAGATGGAGGTGAAATCGGTCGGGCGCAGGCCTGCCGTATTGCCCCTTCCACCCTTATGAATCCGGTCCTTCTGAAACCGGAAAGTGATCATACAGCGCAGGTTATCGTCCGTGGACGCGCAAAAGGACACCTGCACGCTTCGAATTTTATCGGTGGCCGGGCCGCATTCCTGCCCGAGGTTCTGACCGCCTTCAGGACATTATGTAGCCAATCCGATCTCGTGATTGTCGAGGGCGCGGGCAGCCCGGCGGAAATCAATCTACGTCAGGGCGACATCGCCAATATGGGCTTTGCCAGAGCCGCGAATGTTCCGGTCGTCATGATCGGCGATATAGACCGGGGCGGCGTTATCGCGTCACTCGCCGGTACCCATGCTGTTCTTGATCCAGATGACCGTGAGTTGATCAAGGGATTCATCGTTAATCGCCTCCGGGGAGACGCCAGCATTTTCCAATCTGGGTATGACTTCATAGAAAAGTTTACCGGCTGGAAGGGGCTTGGCGTTCTTCCTTGGATAGACAGTATACGTGAACTGCCTTCTGAAGACAGTATTCCTGAAGATGTTGACTGTTCCGCGGCCTCACGGATCGAGATAGCCGTCCCCCTTATGCCCCGCATTGCCAATTTCGATGATCTTGATGCGCTGGAAGGTGAAACGCATGTAAAGATCACACGGATCCGGCCCGGGCAGCCCCTTCCCGCGTCCGCGCATGTCGTGTTCCTTCCTGGTAGCAAGGCGACAATAGCAGACCTGCAATTTTTCAGGCGGCAGGGATGGGATATTGATCTGGCGGGACACGTCAGGCGGGGTGGATATGTATTCGGTCTCTGCGGTGGCTATCAGATGCTGGGACAGACCATAAATGATCCCGACGGAATAGAAGGGAACCCGACCACGATACCAGGACTTGGACTTCTGGAGGTTGATACCGTTCTGACCCGTGACAAGCAGATCAACCAGACTTCAGGCATGACGCTTTCCGATAGCGCGCGATTCAGCGGCTACGAAATTCATTGTGGGGAAACAGTTCGATCACATCACCGGGTCATGCCCCTAATCAGATGCGACGACGGACGGTTGGACGGAGCAATAAGCCCGGACGGTCGTATTGCAGGCTGCTATGTGCACCGTCTGTTTGACATGACTAGCCAACGCGCGGCATGGCTGGACAGATGGGGCGCACGCTCCGATGGACTGGATTACACAGCGCGGGTGGAACGCGCCCTTGAAACCGTTGCTTCCACCATGGAAAGCAGTCTGGATATTGAAGGGTTACTGGCTATTGCCAGATGATCTTCTTTCCGTCTCAGGGCCTTGGTTCGTCAGGGCATCCAGACAAACAGGACAGAGACACCCTGCCTGAGCATCCGTCGGAACCGGCAGGCCACGGGGCTTTTCCATGCACCAGCACGCACCTTCAGGCTGACATGAAAAATCAGCACCGCACTTTTTACACTTTATCATTCTGCGCCTTCCCGTTGTTACCATGACTGGATCAAACAGTCAGTCCGCTGGTTTGGCGTTCTGTCCGGGCCATCTCATGATGGAGGGCATGCCAGTGTGCAAGATTGTTTTTGGCTTCCTGCACGAATGCCGAACGACGAACGGCCTTGAGAAACATACCCTGAACCAGACGGCCAACTCCGTATGTGGGCCGTTCAAACTGGATAAGCAACACTGCCCGATGATCCGATGTATTGTTCTGGACTTCATGAGGGTATGTGTCGTCAAACAGGATACATTTTCCATCCTGCCAGCATAACATTTGATCGTCTATCCGTATCCAGCAATCCCTGTAGTCCTGCGGCACCTGTAAACCCAGATGACAGGTTAACAGCCCTTTGGTCACTCCATTATGCAGCGGAATACGCGCACCAGGTTCAAGGAAAGAAACAAAGGCCGAGTTCAGTCCGGGAATGGCCGCAGCAAACCGTGCTGTGCAGGGCATCCGCCGGCAGTTCTCCAGAACGCAGTTCCCGTAGCCGTAAAGGAAAAATGACTTCCATCTTGTATCGGGTGCAATACGCGTATGGTCTGGCGAAATATCGCGCAGAGCGGGAAAACTGCTTACCCCATGCGTCATAAGGATCCTGAATTCCTCTATAATCCGGAACGCCCGCTGTTCCATGTTGGAAATCCATGGGAAAAGACTGGTATCAAGAACTGGCGTATCGGGAACAAGGGAATTGTGTGCAATCAGCGTGTTTAATAGAGGCCGCACTTTTTTACCAACCCGAATGATAAATGGCCGACTAGCAACAGCATCCGACATGAAATCTATCCTTCTTTAGCCATCCTTTGGTTATTTTTTGTTACAAGATCCTGCATAGCTTGTGCTGGCGGAAAGAAATCACTGTGCCCTACTCGACCAGACCGTTGGATGGCAGACCACTCCGCTTCCGGGAGGCTCTGCTCCTTCCACAGCAGTTTCCATAATAATTTCGCCCAAAGAGAACCCGATACGCGACCTGGCAGACGCGTATGGTCCTGCCGTATGGATATTTTACCGCACACACGTGTTCGGCCGTCACGTCCGGTCGGCATGTAACCAAGCCATATCTCCGCGCATAGTGTGGCATCGTCTTCGGAAGAAAAATAAACGTTCTGGTCAACCAGGGTCGTATCGACCGTCGCCCGCCAGGGCCGTGCCATACCAGGCAGAACCGATAATGGTGTGGAAGCCACAACACGGTAATGACTGGAAATCTGCTGTTCGGTAATGTTCTGATCAAGATAGGTTACCGATCCTGATGTCGTCCTTCTCCCAAAGCGTTGTACATGATCCATCAGAAGCGGAACTGGCGCATTGATTTCGCGTATGAATGTTTCATGACACCAGTCTTTACCATCGTGATGCGTCATGGCGGGAATCAACGCTTCGTCTGCATCGTCGGCATTACCTGAATACAGGAATATCCAGCCTTCTTTCTCCCTACATCCCCAGCCTTCCGCGCGCGGCGGCATTTCTTCCAGAACCATATCAGGAGAATAGCAACGGCCACTGCGTGCAAATTTGATCCCATGCAACGGACATCTGATAAAGGTTCCGCTGACCACGCCACGACTGAGTGGTACCTGACGATGCGTACACCGGTCATCAAGTGCGAACACCAGCCCTGCCTCTGGACGGACAATGACAACCGGTCTGCTGCCGCAATAAACCCCGATTGCTTTTTGATGTCTCAGATCTGCACTGCGCAAAGCGGGATACCATTGTGCATTGTGGTCCGGATCAAAAGGTTGCAGTAGAGTATGTGTCATGCCCATGACAATTCCTCCAAAATCTTGTTAGTGGACGAAGGTCGCCGCCACGCAAGCACGTTGAACCTTCGCCAGGTCTGAAAGTGTATTGTGAACCTCAGGCGGTAATTGCCTACCGTCCTTATTGGTGAAACGCATTGTCGTAGACGGTGTAATAATCACGCGCCTTCGTGGACATTCTGATCGGATCTTATCTATCCATCGCAGCGTGCTATAGACATCCGTTGGAATCCGATTCAGGCCGTCCACAACTCCCAGAAGAAGGTCACAGCGCGGATTAAGATTAGAGAGCACCGATGGAAGTTCTGCGCCGCCGCGCACCATATCGATATGAAGGCCATTCATCGGCAATGACATGACGTGGGGCAGGTTACGCCAGAAGCCCCCTCCTCCCCCGACGAAGACGAGGGATAGTGCATGTCCGGATGCCACCTCTGCCATGCTCCGCCATGCCAGTTCCATCGCCGTCTGGCGTTCTTTCGACATCGGACCAGCCGTTGTGACAGGTTCCGTAATCTGAACCCAGAAACAGCCTGCCGTGGCGAGTTCGTGCAGAATCTCGATGTACACCGGAAGAAGCTTCAATAACAACAGGACAGGGTCCGTGCCGTCAGTCCGGTCACATGCGGCAAGAAAGCTCACTGGCCCTAGAAGCACAGGCACAGTCGCGATCCCGCGTTGCCATGCATCAACAAATGCATCGCGGACAGGATTGCAGCATAAGTGGAAGAACGTCTGATCTGTCAGTTCGGGCATGCGCTTCCTGCCGCACTGAGGAGCCTTCCCCACACCCACCATCTGTGCTGTCTGCCACACGCGATGCCAGTCATCCGGGCAGGAATTGGACGCTACATGCGAGACGCCTGTGCGCCGCTGCAAAGCGGTCAATGCGGGGGTATCAAAACCCGAGAGACCAAGCGTCCCGGTCAGTAGCATGAGGGTTCACCGCAGGTCTGCGCATCATCATGCCAGTTTGTAATTGTGGAAGTGCCGTGTCGTTCAGCGACAGGCAAGCCTATGCAGTGCTGCAAAGCCGTGCTCCTGCCTCCGGTTCATCCCGCCCGGCGGCCGTGAGATCGACAGTGGCAGGTCTCCTGGCTCACGGATTATCGCAGATCGTGTCTACCTTCCCGTTGCTGATACAACAGTGGCCCATTCCCCTCAGAAAATGGACGACACGACCCCATACCGCTTACAGTTGCGGGAGCAGCCACCGACTGGCTTCCGGGATGGACCCTGCCGAAGCGGAACGGTGTTCCCTTTTCATCCGTTTGCACGGAACCACTGACTATATAGAAGGCGAATATGCCACCACCTTCCACTTTTCAGCAATGTTTTCCTTTCATTGCTGATCAGACGGCCAAGTACACTCTACGTCTCATCATATTCATACGTTTTATATGATTTAACAATAATATAAATTAGTACTTTCTGTTCGTGTATTTATACTTAAAAAGTAATGCTGCTGTGCAGGCCGAAAATCGCTTCGTCACCTACGCGGCGCAAACCGGTCCAATCCGGCGCGCCGCCCGAAGGGTGCCATACGTACTGGAAATCAGGCTGCATGACCATCCACGGCGTAACCTGCGCCTGATAGGTCAGTTCAAGATGGTTTTCATTGCCCTGCACAAGCGTCTGGCTGTCGCGGTCAAATTGCCGCAGGCCGGAACTGGCGCGACCAATACCCCAGCCCAGACCGATCGTGTCGTTATCGCGCCCCTTGAACGGCGCCTTAAGATTCAGGCCAGCGTCAATGGCGAAGCTGATCTGGTTACGATCACCGCCATTACCCGTGGCGCGTACGAACACGCCCACCGAGCGGGCCGATGTGAGCGACGGCCGCCAGATCATCTGGTCGATGATACCATACACCATCCAGTTACCCCGGTCCCAGCGCGGGGTCAGGTCACTTTGTGGCGTGGCTGCGGTGGCGTTGGCCACGGCAGCTCCTAACGAACCGCCATTGCGGTTGTAACGATAGTCGGCGAACTTCGCGGTATCATAGAACCCGCCCAGCTTGTACACGCCCGGCAGGCCAGGATTCTTGGTCACGTTCGACATGTCGGCCGGCTGCGGGTTAAGCGCGTATTGCAGTTCGGTCATTAGCAGGGCACCGGTGCCCATGTTGAAATTGGTGCCGTTGGCGCCATCATAGGTCTGGCTGGTGGGATCGGAATTATAGCCGCTGATGGAGCCGGTAGCCTGCTGGATGGGGGTAGAATTATAGCGGTTACCCGGCGGATTGTCGTCCGCTGCGGCAAACATGAAGGTGAACTTCTCGCTCGGCCGGTAGCGGATCCGGATGGCGGGAGACGACAGCGGCCAGGATGGCCCGCCGCCATACAGGTTGACCGAGGGCGCCATGGGCCAGCCGAAATTGGCGTTGAGGTAAAGCGAGGCGTAATCGCTGATCAGGAACTCGGTATCAAGATCCTGCTGGCCGATCTTTACGTCCAGTTTGCCGCCAAGGAAAGACTGCTGGTACCATAGTTCGAACAGGCGGGTGGAACGGTCAGCCTCAAATCCGCTGACAGGGTTGAAATTGGCCAGATGGTCCTGCGAGATCGAGCGTCCGCGTGTCTGCAGTGCGCTGACATTGAACAGCCCCCCCTTCAGCCCGAACAGTTTCTCGGTATCGACGGTCAGCGTGGGCATGGTTACACCGTCGTAGGACGGGCCGGTGCCTGATCCGCCTGCACCATCATTACCAGAAGCCGAACCGCCAGTCCCGTTGCCCCAGAGTTCATCGACTTCCTGGATGTCGAAGCTGATGCCGTGCTTGTACATCCATGACCGCGCGCCCCACATATTGCCTAGCAGGTTACCGCTGGTGTCGAGTTTATCGTCACCAGCCGCCTTCTCCGCCGCATCGGCTTGCGCGCGCTCCGAATCACGTATGGTTGCTGGGTCGATCTGCTCAACCAGCGGAGTGGAGTTGCCAAGGCGCGCCCGATCTTCCTCGATCTGGGTCTGAGGAGCCTGAGCATAAGCGGCTGAGTATGCGAAGAGACTTCCTACCAGAGTGGAATTGATAAAAAGCAAACGAGCCGAGCGTCGCGTAACGCCCGGAGAGTCAAGAAATGTCATGGAGAGAGCCTGTCGGGGAAGCGTCGGTAAAAGGAGCAACAATTCCGAATGCAGTCATTTCCCGACTGGGAAACAAACACGCATGCCATCGCGACAGAGCGTCAAAGAAGAAAATGCATCACGCCTTGATCCGCCTCCGGCTCCACCCGCCCGGCGACATATCTGAACTCGACGGTAGGTCTCCTGACTCACGGGTCACCACGTTGCATCCGCCTTCCCAACCGAAGTCAGTGGCTGCTACCCAATCTGGTAGCTGAGGACACAATGCTCGCCGTCTACAGTTGCGGGGGCAGCTGTCGACTGAACTCCCGGGGAAATTGCCCCAGCCAGAGTGATACGACATTCCCTTTTCACCCGTTCGCACGGGACCGTCGACTTGATAGACAGTATTATAAAATTCTTATCCCCAAAAAGGCAAGACAGGATAATTAGAGAAATCCCTTCCTGATGGATATTGACCGCCTGCGCTTCGGCGTTTCACCTGCAGCCGTGGTAGTTCATGTCAAATTATGTCAGGCTATGCTCTTTTAGGAGTTTTAGATTAAGGGAGAGTAGATTATACCCCTGCAGGCCATAAACGCGGAAGCCGGTGAAATCCCGGCACGGTTGCGCCACTGTAAGCAGGTGTAGAACACAATTTTCTACCCGAAAGTCAGACCCGCGCATGGCTCCGTTCCGAGCGAAACAGGACGCATTTTTCCTGAGGAGTCGTATAAAATGTCTGATACTGCAATAGGTTCCCACGCCATCCCCTCTCCCGCGCCTATTCCCGTCAGGGAGATAGCGCCGTGGTTGGTTTTCGGCTTACTGATGCTGCTGGCCCTTTATTTTGTCGGCGCAGAGGAAGGGGCGACATCAATTATTCCTGGCATGTATGTGCACGAGTGGGTGCATGACAGTCGCCATCTTCTGGGTTTCCCCTGCCACTGACATGGAAAACAGAATGATGGTCCGCACCCTACTTATTCGCGGAATGCTCGTCGGTTTTCTGGCCGGCATTCTGGTATTCAGTTTCGCAAAAGTTTTTGGAGAACCTCAGGTCGATCATGCCATTGCATTTGAATCTGCCATGGACGAGGCTAAAGCCAAGGCAGATCTGGAGCGAGGCATCCATGATGTTGAAGAGCCGGAACTTGTAAGCCGGAAACTTCAAGCCAGTTACGGATTGCTCACAGGTGTAATGGTTTACTCGACAGCGTTTGGCGGGCTTTTCGCTCTTGTATTTTCTTATGCAAATGGGCGCATGAAAAGCACAGACCCTCGTGTTGTGTCTGTTCTGCTGGCGATAACCGGGATTATTGCGGTATATGTGGTGCCAAGCATCAAGTATCCTGCCAACCCGCCATCCGTAGGAAACCCGGATACAATTGGCATGCGGACAGAATTGTATTTTATAATGATGCTGGTCTCCCTACTGGGGATGATCGCAGCCACAATGCTTCAGGGACGCTTACGTCAGCAATATAATGCATGGACATCAACTTATCTTGCAGGCGCGTGTTATATTCTGATTGTCTTTACAACAGGCGAGTTACTTCCTGCGGTTAATGAAGTCCCCTCTAATTTCCCTGCTGATTTGCTCTGGAATTTCAGGATTGATTCCTTAGGCATGCAGATCATCATGTGGACCACACTGGGTCTGGGTTTCGGTGCCTTTACTGAATATGCAAATCGAAACCGGTTTGGATATCGTAATGGCGCTAACATTCAGCTTAATGCCCATTAAAATGGCTTGAAGTTAAAAACGTGAGAACTGGCGTTGACTTGAAGTCACGCCAGATACTCAATGACAATTACGAGATTTTTCCGCGATATTTATGGGAAACTCGCCAATATCCATCACAACGTACTGTTTTCGGTTGCCGATTTCCCCATGCGCCAACAGGCATAGGAAAGGGCGAAAATTTCGCGACCAGATGGTGCCCTTCCCTTTTCTTTCCACAAGCAGTCCAAAACCCAGCATCTGCCCTGACAGAACTACAGACTAATATTAAGCCCGACAATAATATCACGCGTCGCTGTTTCGTGCCCCAGTGTCATGGACACTATGCCCGCCACCGTCATGTCGGCGCTACGCCACAGTTCATCGTTCCAAACAAAGGAGCGATCGGCCCATGCTGATACGATTCAACCATGACTCGGGTTGTCCATCACACCGACAGTTCGCCCCGCTGTCGGGCAAGAGCGTTGGCGATCCTAGCCGAAAGCAGCTTGAATGCTACGGCATTAAGGCGTCATCGCCGTCCCATGCCACATGCGTCCGGATGGTCAAGGGTCAGAAGCAGGCGCGTAACAGGAACCGGGAGATCCGAGATGGGCGGCGAACGGTGCAGTACTGCCCCTTTTGTCGACCAACCGGGATATAACCGCCCTTTCAGAAGGGTGATCCAGCACGCTGGCGTATCATGGATGATCTCGCTGTCAGCATGTTTCCATTGAACCCCAGGGCCAGTGTAGGTGCACAGGAGACGTAACGGAACATGGTCAACATGAAAGCGGCGGCAACTGTCGTGTCTGACTTTTTCCAGCCGGAAGCGGATTTCGGCCAGACCTGACAGGCGCTGATAGCGACGGGCTAGGCACAGGGCATCTTCAGCAAGCGCCTGCGCGCCTGCTGGTAAAAGAGTCCGCAACTCGGTTTCAAGAATTCCAGTAGTGCCCCGACGCAGGAACAGGTCCGGGCCGTGCGCATTCCACAAGGCCGCAGCCTGCATGATATCCTGCCCGAGGTGACGTTCCTGCTGAACGATGAAACAGTCTTGCCTGTCAATGTTCTGGAACGGCATCGGGATGGCAGAAAGCGGACGGGTCGGACAGGACTGTCGCATGTCAGGGCCTTTAGGGATTGTTATATTATAACGTAACATATAAGTTCGGCGGATCGCAACCCAATGAATGGTGTCCGTCATGCGCGAAAGACTTCCGGTAACGGTTCTTTCCGGCTTTCTGGGAGCTGGAAAGACGACGCTTCTCAACCACGTGCTCAATAACCGCGAGGGCCGGAAAGTCGCGGTCATCGTCAATGACATGAGCGACGTGAATATTGACGCCGATCTGGTGCGCGACGGCAGTGACCTGTCCCGAACAAATGAAACGCTGGTCGAGATGAGCAATGGCTGCATCTGCTGCACGTTACGCGATGACCTGCTGCACGAAGTCCGGCGACTGGCGGAAGAAGGCCGCTTCGATTACCTCCTGATTGAATCAACAGGGATTGCGGAGCCGCTTCCGGTTGCAGCGACATTCGAGTTTCGTGACGAGGCGGGCGAGAGCCTGTCCGACATTGCACGGCTCGATACGATGGTCACGGTGGTGGATGCCGTCAACCTGCTGAAGGATTACGCCTCGACGGACTTCCTGCGCGACCGGGGCGAGACAGCGGGCGATGAGGATGACAGGGCGCTGGTTGACCTGCTGGTCGAGCAGATCGAGTTTGCCGATGTGGTGGTGCTGAACAAGGTCTCGAGCGCTACGCCAGCGCAGCGCGAAGCCGCGCGGCAGGTCATTCAGGCCCTTAACGCCGATGCGGATATTATCGAAACGGATCAGGGCATCGTACCCTGCGCGCGCATTCTCGATACACACCGCTTCGATTACGACCGGGCGCACAAACATCCACTCTGGTACAAGGAACTGTTCGAATTCCACAACCATGTTCCCGAAACCGAGGAATATGGCATCCATACCTTTGTCTGGCGCGCCCGCCGCCCGCTTGTGCCCGAGCGCTTCAAGGCCTTTATCGACTCTTCCTGGCCGGGCGTGATCCGGGCGAAGGGTCATTTCTGGCTGGCGACCCGTCCGCACTGGGTGGGCGAACTGGGGCAGGCCGGAGCCTTGATCCGCACGCAGGCCATGGGGCGGTGGTGGGTAACGATACCCAAAAACCAGTGGCCGGACAGTGATGAATGGCGCGACCTGATCCTGTCGAAATGGGATCCGGTTTATGGGGACCGCCGGCAGGAGATCGTATTTATCGGCACGGCAGAAATGGATGATGCCGCCATTGCCGCGGTGCTGGATGCCTGCCTTGTGCCCGACTTTGATGTGCAGCAGTTCGATCCGTTGCTGTTTGCCCATCTGCCTGACCCATTCCCCGCCTGGGGGCAGGGAGAAATGGCGGATGCGTAAGGTGACGGCAGATAACGAACGGACATTACGCCACGAGATGTGGCGGCGGTATGCAGGCAATGACTGGGCCGCCTTTGACGCGCTGCCCCCAGCAATCCGCCAGCGGGTAACAGCGCATGCCTATGATGCCTGGTCGGTCAATGTGATGATGCTGTGGCAACATTACAAACGGCTTTATGGACGCACGATGCGCGCCGAGCGCGCGCTGATCCGGTATCTTGATTATTGCGAACGGCTGGAGCGCGAAGCTTTCGCGTCACGCTACAGCGCAGCCTACGGCATGGTCCTGCCGCATGACGCCGCCTGCGTGTCAGTGCTGAGGTAAAATCAGTATTTTACTGTCATGGCACTCGTATTTTCAGAGAGCATCCTCATTGGGATCGCCAGCCTGAAAAATAATCCGATGCTGCCCGTTGGGACGATTATGCCTGTAGAGCGTTCAATGGAAATTTCGTGCCTTAACCACGATATTTTCTCGCAAGCGACCCTGGTCATGGTCGGGGAAGACCTGTAGCGACCGGTTCCCCACATCGGCTAGCAAGTGGGAAAGATCCACAATCTCACGTGTCACGAGATGCACCACCTCCCCTTCCTTCTGCAGTCGCCCGACAACCCCAAGCATCTGGCCTGAGAGGACCACACGACGAAAGCGCTCGAACATATCGGGCCAGATAATCACGTTGATCGCCGCCGTTTCATCCTCCAGCGTCATGAACACCACGCCCTCGGCTGAACCGGGTCGCTGGCGGACCAGCACCAACCCAGCCACCGACAGGCTGCTCCTGTCCCTTGCCTCAAAGGCCTGCCGGCACGTCACCATTCCGCGCTCGATAAGATCGGCACGCAGGAACGCCACGGGATGATCCCGCAGGGTCAGGCCGGTGCGGTTGTAATCCCGTGCGACCTCGGCCCCGTCCCGCATGGGCTGGAGCAGCACGTCGGGTTCTTCCGCTTCACGCATGACGGCGGCTGCGGCAAACAGCTGCAGGGGTTCGTCACGTAATGCCTTGATGGCCCACAGCGCCTCGCGCCGGGCCAGACCCAGCCCCGGCCGGAAGGCGTCCGCCTCGGCCAGATGGGTCAGGGCCGTTCCCTTCACCCCTGCCCTGCGCCACAGATCGTCGACCGAGGCAAAGGGACGGTCGCCCCGCGCCGCCACGATGCGGGCGGCCTCCTCATTGGCCAGCCCTTTCACCAGGTTCATGCCCAGGCGGACGGCAAACAGCCCGTCATCCCGCTCCGGGCCTTCCAGCGTGCTGTCCCAGCGCGAGGCGTTGATGCAGATCGGCCGGATCTCGACCCCGTGTTCGCGCGCATCACGCACAAGCTGCGCCGGGGCATAGAATCCCATGGGCTGGCTGTTCAGGAGTGCTGCCAGAAATACATCCGGATGGGCACATTTCATCCAGGATGACGAATAGGCAAGGATGGCAAATGAGGCGGCATGGCTTTCGGGAAAGCCGTAACTGCCAAACCCCTCCAGTTGCTGGAAGATGCGCTCGGCAAAGGTCTCGGGATAACCGCGCGCCGTCATCCCCTCGATCAGGCGCGTGCGGAAGCGTGAGACCGTGCCGGTATTCTTGAACGTCGCCATGGCCCGGCGCAGACCATGGCCACCTGCATCACCTGTTCCTGGAACAGCGGAATGCCCAGCGTCTTCCTGAGCACCTTTTCGAGTTCCGGCGTCGGGTAGATCTCCTTTTCCTGCCCGGCCCGCCGGCGCAGATAGGGATGCACCATGTCGCCCTTATGTGGACGGCCTTTACGATGCAAGAGGTCACATTGATTGCATTGTCGTATCTTTCTTCTGCGTATTTTCGCTCCAGCGAAATGCACTGATACTGTCATGATGTGGAGATCCGGTCAGATGCGCCCTTATGTCCGGCCTGTTTATGCGAAATCCTTCGCTGGCCATCATGGGTGTTCGCTTGCGTGTCAGGCACCAATCTGGATCTCGTGCTCAATGGCACATGGGGACATTCGGTATTGCCTGAACTGCTTCTGATTACAGTCTTTCCCATCACGCGGTCAGTGCATACTGCCGGATCTACCGGGGCTTATTCCGGTATCCATCATCCTGGTGGTACATGTCAGACTATAGCGACACTGCGACCGGCCGGACGATAGATCTCTTTGCGCGACAACAAAACCCAGATGATCCGGGCCAGCTTGTTGGCTAACGCCACGGTTGCCAGACGGCCCGGGCGACGTTCCAGAAGCTTGCAAAGCCATACTCCCGCAGCGCTATCCCATTTCTGTGCGCGGTAAAGCATGGATGTTGCGCTCAGAACGAGCATCTTTCTTATTTCCCGGTTGCCCGTTTTGGTAATTCTGCCCAATCGGGTTTTTCCGCCCGATGAATGCTGGCGCGGTACGAGACCAAGCCAGGCTGCGAAGTGCCGGGCCGTATCGAAGGCCCCAATATCGGTAACAGACGCGACAATCAGGGAGGCGGTTACCGGACCAATGCCCGGGATGGTCAAAAGACGGCGAGCATCTTCATCCTGTTTGGCATGTGTCCGGATACCTCCTTCCAGGTTTTCTATGCTTTCGTTCAGTCGACCATACTGTTCAAAGAGCAGCATGGTTGTCTGTTTCAGGGCATCAGGCAAATTGGATGAGGTTTCGATTTTCGCCAGAAGTTCGGGCAGACGGGCATTTCCAAGGGGAACAATCAAACCGAATTCCGCTGCAAGTGCACGCAACGCATTCACCAGCATCGTTTGCTGTTTGACCAGAAGGGTACGAGTTGAGTGCAGCGATAACAGGCTTTGCTGCTCCCGATTTTTAATCGGGACGAAGCGCGTGTCGGGATGGATCGCGGCAAGACAAATCGCGGCGGCATCAACAGCATCGTTTTTCTTGCCACGTTTGACAAATGGTTTGACCATTTCAGGGGGAATGAGTTTTACCTCATGACCGGTGTCACGGATGACACGAGCCCAGTGATGCGACGTGCTACAGGCTTCGAGTACGACCAGGCAGCGCTCCAGCCTTTCAAAGAATGAGATAACTTCACTCCGCCCGAGTTTCTTCTTGAGCAGACATTTTCCGCTTGCGTCCGTGCCATGCACTTGAAAAACAGACTTGGCGATATCCAGGCCGATTATGGTAACTTTCATCCGGGCGGTCTCCTCTGAATGGTCTTCCGACCTCATCATGGCACATTGATGTCGCATGGAGGCCGTCCACCCCATCTGGATAGGACCGGGCCGGACAATGGCCACCTCGATCACCAGATCATAGAACACCCGGGGCCTGAGACGTGGCAGCATGGACATCTGGGCGCGGGATTCGATCTGGAACACCCCGATCGTGTCCGCCTTCCGGATCATGGCGTAGGTCCGCGGATCCTCGGCCGGAATGGTCTGCAGCGTGTAATGCTGCCCCTTGTGTTCGGCCAGAAGGTCCAGCCCTTTCTTCATGCAGGTCAGCATGCCCAGCGCCAGCACATCGACCTTCATGAATTTCAGGACGTCGATATCGTCCTTGTCCCATTCGATGATCTGGCGAGCGTCCATGGCCGCCGGTTCGATCGGTACCAGTTCATCCAGCCGGTCATGGGTCAGGACAAACCCGCCGGGATGCTGCGACAGGTGGCGCGGCACGCCGATCAGGCAGCGCGCCAGATCCAGCGTCAGCCGGATGCGCCGGTCGGACAGGTCGATCCCTGTCTCATTCAGCGCGTCCTCATCCAGCTTCCGCCCCCAGCCCCAGATCTGGCCGGACAGGGTGCGAATCAGGTCTTCGGGCAGACCCATGACCTTGCCGACATCGCGCAGCGCCCCCTTCGCACGATAACGCGTGACCACCGCCGTAAGGGCAGCGTGGTTACGACCATAATGGCCGTAAATCCACTGGATCACCTGCTCCCGGCGCGCATGCTCAAAATCCACGTCGATATCGGGCGGCTCGCGGCGCTCTTCGGAGACGAAGCGTTCGAAGATCAGCGACGTCCGTGCCGGATCGATGGCGGTAATGCCCAGCACGTAGCAGACAGCGGAATTGGCTGCCGATCCCCGCCCCTGGCACAGGATGCCCTGCGATCGGGCGTAACGGACGATACTGTGGACGGTCAGGAAATACGGCGCATAATCCATGCGCCCGATCAGGGCGAGTTCATGGCTGAGGGTTTTCCTGACCTCGGGCCGAATCCCTTCGGGATAGGCCGCTGCCGCCCCTTCCCAGGTCAGGGCTTCGAGCGCCTGCTGCGGCGTCTGGCCGGGGACGGAGACCTCGTCTGGATACTGGTAGGCCAGGTCATCAAGACTGAAGCGACAATGGGCCACGATCTCACGGGTCCGGTCGATCGCCTCGGGATACCGGCTGAACAGCCGGGCCATTTCCGCGGGCGGCTTGAGGTAGCGGTCTGCATGGCGCTCCCGCGCGAACCCGGCTTCATCGATGGTGGTGTGGTTGCGGATGCAGGTCACCACATCCTGCAGGATGCGCCGGTCATGGGTGTGGAACAGCACGTCATTGGTCACGACCATTGGCACCCGCGCCTGATGGACGAGGTTCGCCAGTTCATACAGCCGCATCTGGTCATTGGGCCGGCGCCGTAGGGTCAGCGCCATGGAGGCCCGGTCGGCAAAGGCGTCCTTCAGCTTGCGCAGATGCAGGGCGCAGGCATCATCCGCCGTATCCGGGAGCAGGATCACAAGGAGGCCCTCGCCCCATGCCACCAGATCCTCCCAGAGCAGATGGCATTTCCCCTTCCCGGCCCGGGCCTTGCCAAGGCTCAGCAGTCGGCACAGGCGACCATAGGCGGCCCGGTCCGTCGAGTAGACCAGCACGGGCGCGAAATCGGCGAGGTCGAGACGGCAGCCCACGACCAGGCGGATGCCGGTCTCTTTGGCCGCGACATGGGCCTGCACCATGCCTGCCAGGGAATTGCGGTCGCAGATCCCCAGCGCTTCAATGCCAAGGGCCTTTGCCTGCTCGAACAGTTCAATTGGTGAGGACGCGCCGCGCAGGAACGAGAAATACGTCGTCACCTGCAGTTCGGCGTACTGCACACTCATTCAAAGAGACCGTGCAGGAACCAGCCCTGCGAACCCGTTTCACCATGTTCGCCATCCCCGGTCCGGTAAACCCAGAATGTCTCTCCGCTGGTGTCTTCCACCCGAAAATAGTCCCGCACGGTGGTCAGTTCGGCATCGCCCTTCCACCATTCGCCAAACACCCGCTCGGGGCCATCAGCGCATCTGATCCGGCGGCGGATGCCACGCCAGATGAAGAAGACCGGCGGATGGTCGGGCAGTACCGCCATGGTCTGGATCGGCTCGGGACGGGGCAGCAGGCGCGTGGGGCGCGGCCAGTGATCAGGCCAGTCCCTTGCGTCCTCGGATGCGAGGGCAGGCACGCGGCAGACGGCCCGTTCCGGCACGTCGCTTTCCACCGGGGCGAAGCGATACAGGGCCTGCGTGCCGACACGGTTGGCAAGGGTGTCGATCAGGTCGGAGACGTCGGCCTCTTCCTCCTCGATCAGGGCGGATACACCCTGGCGGTGCAGGATCGGCTCGGCCAGTGACGCCGTCAGCACCATGCGCTCGATCCCGAAGCCCGGATCGATGGTCTCGATCCTGTCACAGAGCAGACGGGTCAGGCGTCTGACGTCCCGCACCGGCATGGCCGTGGCCACGCGGACGGCCTCGGTGCGGCTGTCCACCCGGTGCAGCAGCAGGTCGAGGCGACGCACGCCCTGCTCGCGTTCCTCCAGCCCGGCGCACAGGGGCGGGACGAGTTTGGTGATGTAGCGGGCTATGGTCTCGGCTGCGCTGATCGGTTCGGCAAAGTTCCGGCTGACCTGCACCGGCGTCTGCAGCCGGACCGGGACAATGGCTTCCGCCTGCCGTCCGAAAGCCTGGTCCAGCCTGCGGGCGACATCCGGACCGAAGCGCAGGGCCAGCGGCGCACGCGGCATGCCGGCCAGCGGGCCGATGCGTGATACGCCCAGCCCATGGAGGCCATCGATGATATCCACCGGCAGGCGCAGGGCTTCAATGGGCAGGTCGGCAATCGCTGCCGCAGTCTCACCAGGCGGCACGAGGGTGATGCGTTCCCGGCCATAGCGCGCCAGCGCATGGGCCGCACCCCATGTATCGGCAATCGCGGCCCGGGCCGTGATCCCGGACTCCTTCAGGCGGGTAACCATGTTCTCCAGCATGACGGCCTCGCCCCCATGCAGGTGATCGGCACCGGTCGTATCCAGCACGATGCCGTCTGGCGGATCGGGGGCCACGATGGGGGCGATGCGGTGCTGGAACCACAGGGCCAGCCGCTCCAGCCCTGCCCGGTCACCGTCCGGGTCGGCATCCATGATGAGCAGATCGGGATGGAGCGCCTGCGCTTTCGCGACAGGCGTGCCGGGACGCAGGCCCAGCCTGCGGGCGGCGAGGTCGACCGACAGCACGACCCGTCGCCGCCCTTCCCGCCCGGCCAGCACCAATGGGCAGTCAGGCGCGGGCGCGTCGGTGCCCAGCCGCTTCCTGAGCCGGTCTGTCGGCCAGAGCGGCAGGTAGAGTGAGACGACACGGTGCCAGTCTCCCTTTGGCATCACAGGCCTCCACTTCGAAATCGGCGCATTCGCCCGCACGGGCACGGATCAGTTCCAGCAGCCAGCGGGACCGGCCGACGCCGGGGACCGGCAGCGGCACGGATGGCAGGACCGAGACCCGCCACCGGGTGACCGACGCGGTAGGCTGGCCGAAATCGGCCGCATCCGTCTGTCGCCGCCAGCGTCGTATGGCGATGCCCAGCGCGCCGGATGTCTCGGCCGCCAGCTGCAGGCGGCGTGAGGCGGTCATGGACAGGCGGGCGACCTCGGCCACGACCGCCCCCAGTCCCTGATGGCGCAATGCCTCCTCGAAACAGGCCAGGACATCGACGTCCGAACTGGCCGCGACATAAATGGTCCGTCGTGCCGACAGGCCGACCTGCTGCAGTGCCGGGGCATACAGGTCCTGACGGGTGGCGATCCACAGCACCTTGCCCCGTGTCCGCGCTGCGATTCCGGCAGAAAACAGCCCGGATGCCGCCGCATTGAGGGCATCATGACCGCCGCCTGCCACCTCATGCAGCGCGCCCAGCGCCAGGCCACCATCCGGCAGACGACCGTCAATCTCAGGCATGCCGAAGGGCAGCACGCCCCGCCTGCGTCGGCCCTGGCCTTCGAGGCGGCTGACCTGTGCTCTCAGCGCCTCCAGCGCGGGACGGGGTTCGGGTGCGGGCATGGGGTCGGACAGTCCATTCGGGTGTTTCTGGCACGGAATCAGTGACCGTGTTCGTTATTTGTTCTGGTACGGTGACGAATGTCAACCCATCCTGGAAAAGCGGCTGTGATCCGGACGCGGGTAAAGGCGTGTCGGTCAATCCAGGCTTGATGAAAACTGTCTAGATTGCAGGAGTTTATCAGGAACAGTCCAGCCGTCCCCGTCCTGCAGGGTGGATACCGTCCGGCAGGGCACCCATATTCGGACTCGCGAAAGGACGGCGTGATGTGCAACCTCTATGCGATGACCAGCAACCAGCAGGCGATCCGGGAGGCAGCCAGGGTCATGACCGACCGCACCGGCAATCTCTGCCCCCTGCCCGAGATCTGGCCCAACACCATGGCGCCCATCGTGCGGAACACGCCGGATGGTCGCGAACTGGTCATGGCGCGCTGGGGCATGCCCACGCCGCCGGGCTACCTGAAAGGCCACAGGGTCGATCGGGGTGTGACCAATATCCGCAATCCGACCTCGACCTGGTGGAAGCGCTGGGAAGGTGTCGCGCATCGCTGCCTGGTGCCGCTCACGGCCTTTTCCGAACCGGAACGCCTGCCGGATGGGACCAGCAGGCCCGTCTGGTTTGCCCGTAGCGATGGGGAGCCTCTGGCTTTCTTTGCAGGGATCTGGTGCCAGTGGACGTCAGTGCGGAAACTGGCGGATGGCGAGACGACGGATGACCTGTTCGGCTTCCTGACCACCACGGCCAATCGGGAGGTCGGCGCCATTCACCCGAAAGCCATGCCGGTCATCCTGACCCGGCCGGAAGAACTGGATCTGTGGATAAAGGCGCCCTTGGACGATGCGCTACAACTGCAGCGCCCCTTGGTGGATAACGCCCTAACGGTGGTAAATGCTCCTGCGGGAAATAAATATTAAATGTCGCTCTTAGCGGAGAAGCTGTCTGGCCGGACGTGCCGGGTGGAACGGTGCAGTAGTCGGGTGCAGAGCCTTTGCTCCAACGCGTTTATCGCAGCAGAGCCCGAGCGGTGGCCCTGCAACTCGACACCGGCGATACGTACGCCTTTCCTGCCTTCGCCGATGGAATCCGACGCGTGCTGCGCGAATGGGGGGCAGAGCGTTTCAATTATCTGATCAACATGGCCGGTACGTCCCGTAGCGGGTTGTTTTGCGAAGTGACCGAAGAAGATTTTGATGCCGCCTATCGCGTGCATGCCAAAGGGCCATTTTTCCTGACGCAGACGTTGCTGCCATTGATCGCGGAAGATGGCCGGATCGCGAACATCTCATTCGGTCTGATGCGCTTTGCTTATCCCGGCCGGATTGCCTACGCTGCCATGAAAGGGGCGGTGGAAGTGATGACGTATCTACATGGTCAAGGGACTTGGATCCTGTCGTATTGCCGCCAACACCGTCGCGCCGGGCGCGATCCAGACGGATTTCTGAGGGGGCATGGTCAGGGATAATCCGGACATCGCCCGTCACATCGCGGAGATCACCGCACTTGGCCGTCCTGACTACCCAGATGACATTGGCCCGATGATCGCCTCACTCCTGTCCGAGGACAATTGTTGGGTCAACGCGCAGCAGATCAAAGTCTCCGGTGGTCAGGCCATCTGAAGGCTGGCCGTTCCACAAATGGAACGCCATAGTGATTCCGTCAGGAGACCAACAGGCGCTTCCGCGTGATCTTTCCGGACACGGTGGTTGGCAGATGCCTGACGAAGCGGACTTCTTTCAGGCCAATCCAGCGTCCGAGGACTGCGTTAACCCGCGCAACGATTTCCTCGGCAGAAGGCGCGTATTCCGCTTCGGGATCTGGCACCACATAAGCGATAGGTCGCTGCCCTCTCAGTTCGTCCGGAATTGCGACGACAGCACACGCATGAACGGCAGGATGGGTGGCGATGATCTTTTCAACCTGCACGCCCGAAATCCGCCGTCCTGCGACCTTGATGACATCATCGGAACGTCCGAGCATATGCACGGCGCGGCTGGCCTCGATCATGCCTTCGTCAAAGGTGCGATAATACTGGCCGGTCTCGTCCAGGTAAGCTGTAGGAACATGGATCGCTCCATCCTTCCATACGCCAGCCAGACAGCCGGGCGGCAGCGGCAGAGAAAGGACAATCTCGCCGCACTGTTCACCGGGTATGGACGGCACAATTTCCGGGCGAAATCCCGGTGCAGGTCGCCCAATGTCGTTCATGAGCGAGACCGGCTCGCGCTCGGGCAGGCCAAAAAAATGAGCGGTGATGCTCCACCCCGTTTCAGTCTGCCACCAGTGATTGACCACGGGTTTGCAAAAATAGGATCGTGCCCACTCCAGCAATGTCGGATCCGCATATTCCCCAGCCACGAAAATGCGGGCAAGTGCTGGCAGGATGGCCCCTGACAGGTTGCGGCTTTCCTGCCGCATGAGGCGCATCTGGGTGGGTGTGGTGAACAGGCATTTCACCTCGTGCTCATGGCAAAGCGCGCGGATAGCGGAAGCCGATGCGCCGCCTTCCACGATCACGCTGGTGCAGCCGCTGAGCAGCGGCGCATAGACGCCGTAGGAATGGCCAACCACCCAGCCCAGGTCCGATGTGGTGAAAAAGGTATCGCCGGGTTTGCAGCCGTAGATCAGCTCCATGGACAGGGCGAGAGCCACAGCATGCCCGCCATTGTCACGCACAATGCCTTTCGCATTGCCCGTCGTGCCGGACGTGTGAAGAATATACAGGGGATCTTCGGAGCGCAGCGTGACCGGCTCTGCCGGTGCGGACTGTTCCAACGTGCGAAAATCATGATCCCGCACTGGCAGAAGCGATGCCGGACAGGCTTCACGCTGCACGATCACGCAGGCCTGCGGTCTATGCGTCGTTTTGGCCAGCGCCTCATTCAGGGCAGGTGCGGATGGAATGGGCGTCTGCCCCTGAAAGCTGCAACTGGCAATGATGATGACCTTCGGTGCTGCGTCATCAATCCGTCGTGCCAGTTCAGGCCCGGCGTAACCGGCGAAAACCACCACATGCACGGCGCCGATCCGCGCACAGGCCAGCATGGCAATAGTCGTTTCGATCATGGTCGGCATGGCGATCAGGACGCGGTCGCCCTGCCCTACCCCCAGCGCGCGCAGGCCACCGGCAAACCGGGCCACCCTGTCCTGTAGTTCCCGGTAGGTTACCACCTGCCGTTCCTTTGTGGCGCAGGAATGCCAGATCAGCGCCGCCTGCCCGCCGCGTCCGTCCTCTACATGCCGGTCGACGGCGTTATGGCAGGTGTTGAGCGTGGCGTCGGGAAACCAGTCATGCCAGCCATCCGCCCGCGTCCTGCATGCAGTCACAGGTACCTGTTTCCATGTGATGCGTTGCGCCGCAGCCAGCCAGAACTGTTCTGGCTGGTTCCGTGCCGCATCATACATTGCCTCATATGTTGTCCATGGAAGCATGGCGGTTACTCCGTTCAGGCTACAGGCACGTCTTTGCCGGTGATCTGGCTGGCCAGCCACGCGGCATCACGCGAAACGCCGGAGAACCGTCCCGATCCCCAGGTGTGCAGCCATGGCAGGCCGAGGAAGTAGAAGCCCGGCGCATCGGTCACGCCGCGATGCCAGACCGGCTTGTTGGCCCCATTGAAGACCGGCACGTCGATCCAGCGATAATTCGGGCGGAAGCCGATGCACCAGAGGATCGAAGTGATCCCGGCAGCCTTCAGGTCGAGCGGGGTGTTACTGCCATCGGGCTCCCACACAGGCACATAAGGGGCTTCGGTCGGGGCCGTGATCCCTTCACGGGCGATATAGGCGTCGATGGATTTCTTGATGTCGGCATTGGTCTTGTCCGCATCATCAAGGTTTTCCGCAAGATCCGGCGCGAAGTGCGCCACTTCATCGCGGATTGTCTCCAGCGTGCCGTGCAGGCCCACGCCTTCCTTCGCGAACTTGCGCAGATCAAGGTCATGCCCGCCATTTCGGCCCGTGACATAATGATTGGTCTTGTCGCGTGCACCGTCACGCAAAGGATGATTATCCACCGTCAGGTCATAGAAGTGCATGTCCGCCAGCCAGTCCACAACGTCGCGGCCACGGTAGAAGCGTGAGACGCGCGGGGCAGAGCCGACACAGAGATGGACCTTGCGTTTTTCAAGGAACAGGTCCTCGACAATCTGCGCGCCGGACTGGCCGCTGCCCACGACCAGAACCGCGCCTTCAGGCAACTGGGCCGCGTTGCGGTAATCCTGCGAGTGAACCTGATGAATGGCGGGGTCGATGCCGCTGGCATAGCCGGGGATGACCGCGTCCTGATATGCGCCGGATGCGATAACAACATGTTTCGCGTGCCAAGTCTCACCACCTGCTACCACGCGATAGCCACCACCTTCATGGCGGGTGATGGAGGTGACGGCTGTGTGTTCACGCAGGGGCGGGTTGAAGGAGGCAACAAATCCCTTCACGTAGTCAATGATTTCCTGCTTCACCATGAAGCCGTGCGGGTCTTTCCCCTTGTAGGGATGACCGGGAAGTTCGCACTGCCAGTTCGGTGTGACCAGGCAGAAATTGTCCCAGCGCTCATCATCCCACGAATGGCAGGCGGTCTTTGCCTCAAAGACGATGTGCTCCACCTTCTCGCGGCAGAGATACCAGCTCAGGGACAGGCCAGCCTGGCCACCGCCCACGATGATGACGGGGATGCTTTTCTCGTTCTGTGTCATGGTCGTTCTTTTCGTCTCAATAACTGAAAGACAGGATGCGCACCTGCGCATCGGACTGGTTCAGGAAGGGCGCACCGGCCTGCCTTATGGCCTGAAGCTGGCCAAGGGCGCGGCTGCATGGGAAGCCGTAGCGGGCGCGAACACGCTCGCTGGCGTCCGTCAGGGCGGTGTCCGCCTTTTCAAGAAACTCCCGGACCGGATAATCCTGACCGGGCGTGAAGTGATCCCTTATGACCAGCGACGGGGAGTAACAGTCAGTCTCCTTCCCATCGGGCCAGCGCACGCGAAAGGTCATTTCGGGCATGGTGAAAGAACTCCTGAAGCAAGAGCATCGGTGCGCGACCGCGCCGCCAGACGCCGGTATGCGGGGAGGTGACGGCTGGCGACGCTGCCCCAGTCGAAACGGCGGGCGGTTGCGGGGCCGCTGGCCCGGAAATGGTCACGGCTTTCGACGCGTAGGGCGTCGCACAACGTCATGAACAAGGTGTCGGGGTGCGCCGGTTGGCACCACAGCGCATCCGTTGCCGAAAAATGCTCCGTGAAGGGTGCGATTGCCGGCACAATAACAGGCGTGCCGCAAGCCAGGGCTTCCAGCGGGCACAGCCCGAACCCTTCGGTTACGGATGGATAGGCCAGCACGTCCGCCTGCCGGTAGAATGAAGGCATGTCTTCATCCGCAACCGGCCCGGTGATGGTGACATGATCGGCCGCACCGCTTTCGCGCAGACGCGCCATGAATCGGGTGCGGTAGGCAGAATGATCCAGCAGCGAGGCCCCGCCCACCACAACCAGATGCACGTCCGGCCGTTCGCGGCGCAGGGCCACAAACGCTTCCAGCAGGTACAGCGTGTTCTTACGCCGCTCGATCCCGCCCATGGACAGGATCAGGTGCTGATCGACAGGCAGGTGATACCGTGCCCGCAGTGAAGTATCCTGCATGGTTGGCATGGGCGAGAAGCGCACGGGATCAACCCCGTTGCCCACGACCGGGGCTTCGCGGCCATGGTCGTTGCGCAGGGCATCTTCCCACATTGTGCTGACGGTAAACAGTTCGGCCGCCGCCCTGATCCCCCGTTCCTGCCGCGCGGCAAGGACCGGGTGCGTGAAATGGTCAAGATGGTGGACCGTGCGGGCAAAGCCCGGTATCCGTCCCTCTTCCACCAGTTCGGCCAGTGCATTGGCGCTGATCGGGTCCTGCGCGTGCAGCACGTCAAAATGCTGCCCACGCAGGGCGTCCCTGATCTCGCCGATGCGGCGTTCCACCAGCGTTGGCAGGTCGGTCTCGGGCACGGCCGGGATGCAGTTTGTGGCGCAGCGGGGCGTGCGGAAGAAACCGGCCCCGGTCGCGTCCGGCGCGATCAGCGTGGCGTCGTGGCCTGCGTCGCACAGGGCTTCGGCCAGTGCCATGCCATGCACCACGCCGCCACGCGGATTGGTGGAATGAGTCAGGATGCCGATGGAGAGGCTCATGGCACACACCCCATGAGCGGCGTCCGGGCGAGATCCCAGAAGGTTTCTTTCTCGTCCGCCCATGTGACATCCAGCCGCTGCGTGCTGTCACACTGACCGATGACAGAAGCCGCAATGGCCCGCCCATGAAAGCGGGCCATGATCGCTTCGGCATCTTCGGGGCGCGCCGTGAGCAGGTAGCCATAGCTGGGGAATGCGGACAGCCAGCGTTCCATTGGTGCATCGTCGGGGCGTGGAATGTCATCGAGCGTGATGGTCATACCGATACCCGAACATTCGGCTAGCATGAGCGCGGTGCCCAGCAGTCCGGCCATGCTGATATCCTTGGCAGCGCGGCTCAACCCGTCCTCGGCAATGCCGGGCAGAAGTGCGAGATCACCCCGAAGACGCGCCGCCCCCTCGGTGCCGCACAGCGCGGAACTGGCGTCCCAGAACGGATGCGGGTCATGCCAGCGGCCACGCAGGTCGATGGCGGCGATCAGGACCTCGCCCGGTCGGGCATCGAAACTGGTCAGCAGATGACAGGCACGGCCAAGGATCGCGACTGACAGCGAATTATGGGTGCTGCGCATGTTGGTATGACCGCCGACAACCGGTACGCCATAGGTGCGCGCACCTTCATGCAGACCGGTCAGAATGGACGCGGCCGCCTCGGATGTATCGCTCCACAACGCATCCACCACCGCCACAGGGCGACCACCCATGGCCGCGATGTCGCTGACATTGACCATCACGCCGCAATACCCGGCAAACCACGGCATGGCGCGCACGAAGCTGTCCTGAAACCCCTCGCTGGCCAGCAGGAGATAGCCATCGCCATCCGGTATGGCGGCGCAGTCATCTCCAAGGCGGATACCATCGCTTGTATCCCGACCAAGAATTGCGACGGTTTCGGCAATATCCTGTTTGCCCGCAAGGGCCCGACCGTGTCGAAGCGTGCGCAGCAGTGTAGTCAGTTCGTGTGCCATCATGCCACCTGCCGGTTACGAGGCTGCGGGCGCAGCAGCCAGGTCTGGTCCTGGCCATGCGCCGGATAGCGTGAGAGGTCAGCCTGCATGTCGTGATGGGGCAGCCCATGCAGGGTCATGGCTCCAAGGCTTTTCCAGTGCAGGCGGCGGAAGAACAGCACGTTCTGTTCCTGTACCTGGGCCAGGAACCGCGTGGCGCCAAGCCCGTGCGCCGTGCTGACCGCCATGCGGATGAGTTCCGCGCCGATCCGTCCCAGTTTGCGATGGTCTTCATGGACGGCCAGACGGGAGCCGCGCCAGACGCCGGACTCGGCCTCATGGATGCGCACCGCGCCTACCACCCGGTCCGGCATGCCCGCCATGCAGCACGCCGCGATGATGGGAATGGCAACCGCGTCGATTGCGTCCCGGTCATCATCCGCAAAGACCTGCTGTTCGGTGCAGAACACGTCGCGGCGCAGCGCATGGTAGCCCGCCCGTTCCCACGGCGTGCGGGCCAGACGCACGACATATTCCGTAGGGATGAACGGGCGGTCGTCCACGTCTTCGAGGATCGCTGTCATTATTCGTACGCCGAAAGGGAGGAACAGGCGCCACACCGGCCGCACCCGGCGCGGATGTCGGTGGATTTCATGTTCGCCTCGCGCAGCATGCGCCCGAGTGGTGCGAGCACGGACTTCATGAAATCGGCCGAAGGCGGCGCGTGATTTTCCAGTGGTGTTCCGGAAATGGGCACGAACGGCACCACGAAGGGATAGACCCCAAGTGCGATCAGCCGTTCGGCCAGCGCCAGAATATCTGCGGCACTGTCGCCAAGACCCGCCAGAATGTAGGTATTGACCTGTCCGCGCCCGAAGATCGGCACGGCGCTGGCGAAAGCGTCCATATAACGATCGACGCTGACCGTGGCCTTGCCGGGCATGATCTTCTCGCGCACCGCCTGTGTTGCGGCTTCGAGATGCATACCCAGGCTGTCGGCCCCGGCGTCGCGCAGCCGCTCGAACCAGCCGTGATCGCGCGGCGGTTCGCACTGCACCTGAAGCGGCAGATCCACAGCCGTCCGGATGGCACGGGCTGATTCCGCCAGCACGGCCGCACCCCGGTCCACCACGTTAGGCGTGCCGGTCGTCAGCACCATGTCGCGCACACCGTCGAGTTCCACGGCGGCCTTGGCGACCTCGGCCAGTTGCGCGGGTGTCTTGTAGGCAATGGTGCGATCGGCCTCCAACGACTGGCCGATGGCGCAGAACTGGCAGGAGGTGCGCCGGTCGGCATAGCGGATGCAGGTCTGGTGCACCGTGGTCGCCAGCGTGTCACGGCCATGCAGCAGGGCGATCTTCCAGTAGGGAATGCCGTCCGCCGTGCTCAGGCCATAAAAGCGCGGGGCGGCTGGAAAATGGATCGTGCCCAGTGTCTGCCCATCGCGTAGCAGCGTGCTGGCCCCGTGCTGGTCCGGCGGGCTGGCCTGAAATGGTGAATGCCGCGCGCCAGATGTATAGACCGGGACCATGACGGTCTGGCCTGCAATGGTGATCGTCTTGTGATCCGAAGGACCGGCGCCTCCCTTGCGGGCAATGCCGCCGGTCTGCGCGCCAATCTGTAGTCCGAAGGATTGCAGGTCGGTGACGAGCTTGCGACCAGAAAGTGTACCGAGCGTCGGAATGGTCATGACGCAGCCTCATCTGTAGATGTGGGAACCTGATTGGCTTCCCCAACGTAATGAACGGTGCGGGCGGCCCGCCGGTCCTGAAGCAGGCTGAGCAGTTCGGGCCGGGCGTAATGCCCTACGGAATCCATCATCCGCTTGCGCTTGGTAATCAGGGCGAAGTCGAGATCGGCAATCACCATCCCCTCGCCTTCCGTCAGCGGTGTGCCGAGCAGCTTCCCTTCAGGCGAGACGATGGCCGTGAAGCACCCACCCCGCAGCGGCCCTTCCAGTGCAGGGTCGCCCGCTATTTCCTTGATCTGCTCTTCCGTCAGCCAACCCGTGGCGTTCACCACAAAGCAGCCGGATTCCAGTGCGTGGTGCCGGATGGTGACTTCCATCTGGTCGGCAAAGATCTGGCCCACCAGCGAACCGGGGAACTGGGCACAATGGATTTCCTCGTGCTGGGTCATCAGCGTGTAGCGGGCAAGCGGATTGTAATGCTCCCAGCAGGCCAGCGCGCCGATGCGTCCGGCGGCACTTTCCACCACTTTCAGCCCTGCGCCATCTCCCTGCCCCCAGACCATGCGCTCATGATAGGTGGGCGTGATCTTGCGGCGTTTGAGCAGGATTTCACCTGTGGTGTCGAAGATGATCTGGGTGTTGTAGAGCGTGCCGAAATCGCGCTCGTTTACACCTAGCACCACGACCATGCCGGTCTGGCGCGCGGCCTCGGCCACCATGTCGGTGACCGGACCGGGAATGACGACAGCGCGTTCATAAAGCGCCAGATGCTCGCCACCAAAGCGGAAGGCGGGCTGGATGAACGAGAAATAGGGGTAATAGGGCACAAAGGTTTCGGGAAAGACCGCCAGTTTCACGCCTTTTTCGGCGGCCTCGCGGATGGCCTGACAGACTTTCCGGGCAGTTCCCAGACCATCGTCACCAAGGACGGGGCTGATCTGGATCGCTGCGGCGCGAACGATACGGGACATGGCTTGCGGTCCTCCCTCGGGCCTTCAGAGGGTCCAGGTATTGAGGATGAAGGCGTTGTCGCGCCGGGCCAGCAGGATGATGTCGAGCACGTCCTGCGGGTTGATCGGCGTGATGCCGGGGATCAGGTTCTGCTCGCCGTAGCCGTAGAGGGCCTGAAGCGCGAAGCGGCAGGCATAGACCTTTCCGCCTTCCTCAAGGATTTTCGCGATCTGCTTGTTGCAGTTCATGTGCCCCGGAAAGGCTTCGTCGCCCAGACGGGGAAAGCCGCGCTGCACACCAAGGGTGACACCCGGTCCGTACAGCAGCACCGACGTCTCGAAGCCCTTGCGGATCAGGCGTGTGGCCTGCAGCAGGTTGACGAACCCGACCGAGCCTTCATTGGCGACGGTGTGGAAGGTGATGAGGGCTTTTTCGCCGGGTTTGGCTTTGACGTCCTCAAAGACCTTGTTTTCATAATTGACGAAGCAATCGCCGTCTTTGTACGGAGCGTGTTCGACTTTCGGCATGGTATATCTCCCGTGTGCTGCGGTCTCCGGCAGGGAGCCGGGACTGACCGCGTTGCCGAGGCAAACGTGGCACGGGATGGCAGAGAGCCAAAATATTGTATGTCTTATGGAAAGGGTACAAACGGCTCAAACCAGATCACATGCCGCCATCCTGCCAAGACAGAGACATACAAAAAATATACGACAACCATACAATCGTAAGGAGCATCCATAAGGATCTGTTTTAGCTTGATTTTATAATCACGCAGTCGTGAATGAAGTGCCTTTTTGTTTTTCCATGTGCCCGCATGGCGCGCCCCGAAATCAGATGTTCCCATCGATTCCAGAGACTGCGCGCAGGTCACACAATATCGGCGAAGCCGGGTGAGCGTTTGTGTTGCAGGACCGAGAGAACCCCATGCAGGGATTCCTCAAGACTTGCGGCATCCGGCGCGCTGCCGAGTGCGATCCGAGCACGCTGCGGCGGCTCGCCACTGATGGTGAAAACGGTGCTGGGTACCAGCGCCAGTCCCCGCCTGCGGGCGTAGGCCACAAAATCCGCACTGCCCCACCAGTCGGGCAGTTTCAGCCACACATGCGGCCCGTCCGGGTTCATGCAATGCCCCTCCCCCAGCACCCTGCGGGCAATGGACTGGCGCAGGCGCAGTTCTTTCCGGATGGCGTGCAGGATTGTATGCGCCTGCCCTGTCTGCATCCATCGCGCCGTGAGCGCGCTGAGCAGACCGGCATTGGTGAGCGCAATGGCCCGGATGGCCGCCGCGACCCGTCGGGTCATGTCCGCATTGGGCAAGGCCACATAGGCGGTGCGCAGGCCGGGGCTGAGCGTCTTGGCAAGGGTAGCCACGTAGCTGACACGGCTATGGTCGAGGGCTGCCAGCGCCGGTAGCGGACTGTCCATCAGCAGGCTGTATGGGTCGTCCTCGGCAATATGCAGATGGTGGCGCTGGGCGACCTTCAGGATGTCCTTGCGTCGTTGCAGGGACATGGTGGCCGTGGTGGGATTGTGGATGGTCGGGATGCAGTAGAGCAGCCGGGGATGATGCTCGGCACAGACGCGATCGAGTTGGTCCGGCATCATGCCTTCCATGTCGCTGTCCACGCCGACCAGAATGAGATCGAACTGCGCCGCGATGGTCCGGATGCCGGGATAGGCAATACGGTCGGTAACAATCACATCACCCGGCTGGGTATGGGTGCTGACAATGGCCGCCAAAGCGCTCTGGGCGCCCGGTGAGACAAGGATTTCATCCGTTCGCCGCTGCCCGATGACGGGCGCGATCCATTTTGCGCCAAGCTGGCGTTCCTCCAGTGTGCCGCCGGTGACCCGATAGGACATCAGGCTGTTCAGATCCTGCTGCTTCAGGATGGCCGCGATGTCGCTCTGGATAATCCGTTGAAGCGGCGGGTCCTGCGGGATGGGCGGGAGGTTCATGGTCAGATCGACCACGGCCGGTCCCGTATGGCGCCAGTGGCTCTCGCCGGCGCCGACACGGACAAAGGTGCCCCGGCCGACCGTTGCGTCAATCAGGCCCCGCCGCCGGGCCTCGGTAAAGGCCCGGGTTACGGTTGTCAGATTGGTGCCAAGATACTCTGCGATCATGCGCTGTGGCGGCAGCCTGTCCCCTTCCCGCAGGTCGCCCTTCCGGATGGAAAGCGCCAGGGCATCGGCCAGCGTCATGTAAATCGCGTTCGGACTCCGGCTGATCTCTTCTTTCCAATGGGCGAGATAGGGGTATGCGGACATGAGATGGAATTTCCATACATTCAATGAGATTCCATTCGACCACATACCATACAATCCGTGCAATAATGATCGATACAGATTATGGTTGGGTGCTCCGTCCAAGTCTATCACGCCAATTCGTCGCGTTAATGTCCTGTCCAAAGAGTTAAGTTCACGTAGCCCTATCACTCACTGTTTAAAGTGATCCGACCAGACCCACATCCGTTCGATCCGGAGCCAATAGGTTCATAGGCAAAATGTATCGTTCCATTATCTCTTTGCTGGTCGCAGTTAAGGCTGCGTCCAGAATGCACTCCTTGAATATCGTGGTGGCCCTGTTTCCACAGCGAGATCCCAAATAGATAGACTTTGCCAGTAGCTGTAGGGCTGCGGGCGATGGTACTTAGGGCAAAGCCTTCGTGCGATTCACCAGATAAGCGTATTTCGCGCGCTTCACACGTCCATATCGGCAAATTACGACTATGTGGGGAGAACGGAAGGTCATCTATTGAACGAGAAGACTAAAAAGTTTCCATTTCCTGTGTCTACGATATTGCTCGCACGTCGGCCACTGGGACTAACCGGTTCTTCCTTGCGACGACGATGAATATGAATTTTCGGTATAAAGGCGACGTCAACGGGACTGTCAGGGATTTCGTGTAAGAGGCGTTGTTCACGTTATTGATCAGACGGTGGCGGGGGCGAAGCGGTCACCGAAGAGAATGGCGAACTGGGCCTTTGCCATGGACCATTCCCGTGGGGGCATGAACCATTCTTTCTCGGCTCGATTCAAGGCCAGAAAGAGGAGCTTGAGAGCCGCGTCGCCATTGGGGAAATGCCCTCTAGCTTGAACGGCCCGCCTGAGCTTGGCGTTCAGCGCTTCTATGGCATTGGTCGTATAGACCAGCTTCCGGACGTCGGCAGGGAAGGCGTAGAAGGGAATACCCTCCTCCCAGGCCAGATCTCAGGACTGGACGATCGCTGCGTATTTCCGGCCCAAGGGCTTTCGGCAAAGGCACCCAGAGCAGTTTTTCCAGGCGACGAAATCCAACGAATGGCGCAGCAGATGAACTATGCAGGTTTGCACAAGGACGTCGGGAAAAACCACGCGGACGGCGTGGCTCGTTCATGACACGAAGCCAGAATTTGGCGCCCTCGTTCTGCTCGATCATCGTGCGGACCACGCGGTCAGCCAGAACCTGCTCCAGAACATAGTCAGGGATGATGGGTTTCTTGCGTCGGACCATGATGCTGCTCATTCTTTCGCATCAAACGCCCAAACACGAAATTTAGGATAGGCCCACGTCGACCTATTCGCAGTATCCCCGATATGGCCTTCCAATTTAAAATTAGTGTAGCAATTATATCCGAGAGAACACACCAATCATCGCAATAGTAAGCTGCTCGTCACCGCTCAGCGTTGGTCCTCCTTCTTCATCCCAATCTTCCGGTGTAGGTTGGCGTGGCTTGCTGCCATCAGAAACCACTTCTACGGTCCAGTCGATCTTAACATGGCTTGGGTTTGCCAGCATTCCCGTAAGTCGACGCTGCATGTTTCCTGCAGATTTGGATGCCGAGCGACGGAGAACGTCAGAGAATGCTCGGGTGTTCTTTTTACGAATAAGGAGAACGATTGCCCCCATTTCAAACGAACTACTTACTCCACCGCCGTTCAGCAGCAGCAGTTCTTCGATTCGGATAATATCCTTGACGACCTCATCATAAGAATCAACAACGTCCTTCACCTCGATCACATATCGGGGCAGTTCGAGTCCGCTGCGCTCGAACAATACGATGTCGATCCGTCCTTCTGCGCGTGTCAGAACAGCAGTCGGAGTTCGACCTTTCAGAGCATTCGTGGCCGTTTCTGCCACATCTTCTTCTAGCCGAAGTATACCCCAGTCACTTTTAAGATGAGCCAGTTTTTGCGCGACGCAGACCGTCACTAGATACTCTGGCCAGATCTGCCCGTCGGGATCATCAGTCATTTCAATCAGCGAAGTGTAAGCCGCACCAATCCCGCTATGCAGGTCATCGGAAAAATCGGCCGGGGTATAAGACATTCGCGCTTCCGATATAAAATTAACCTATCTTATTTTCACTATGGCATAACTTAAAATGAGTTCCCATCATATTTTGTTTAATCTAATTGTTTCTAGGTTTCGTCGGTATATAGATGTTTACACCCTACGTAACCGGGATAGGAAATTCTTCGTATACTCTCCGAACGTGGAGAGGACTTAACACTACTTTGGCAGAATATGTTGCGAGGTCTGGAGTAGAAGGTTTCCACAGTGTGGGCATTGCCCGGTGGGTAGTCGCAGGATGCGATCAAGAATGGCCTGTCGTATTGCTGGCAGACTGGGCTGTGGTGGTGGGCCGGTGACTCTTTTTTTTCCGCCCGACCGCCGTGAGGCGCCGGGACTGGAGAAAGGCGTAGGCCATCATGGACATCAGGGCGTGTCGGTGCAGGCCTGTCCATGATCGCCCCTCAAAGTAATCGAGGCCCAGTTCCTCCCTGAGTTGCTGATGCGCCTGTTCGTAGACCCATCGGGCCTTGATCGCAGCGGCCAGTAGCCTGAGGGAGGTGTCGGCAGACAGGTTGGACAGATAGTATTTCCGTTCTCCGGTGGAACGGTGCTCGCCAGTCAGCCAGGCTTCCTCTCCCGGCATATGCTGGGCCGTCTGGCCACCGATACGCTGGGCTGGACCATCTGCAACGCGTATCCGCATGGCTGCAAAGCGGGCCGCCAGGCCACCTTTGGTCCCGCGACGCCAGCTGACCCTGCGCCATGTTGCAGTTTCCAGTATCTTATGGGCAGGGACAGATTGCTGATCCGGTACCGGATGCATCCGGGATGGGCCGCGCTTTCTGGCCGGAAACACCAGCTCCACATCGGTGGAACAGACTTTCTGATGACGTGGTATCCCGACTGCCCAGCGCAGGCCCCGCGCGTTCAGAGCCTGACGGAACGGGGCGGACAGGCCATAACCGGTATCCGCAAGAACACAGCCAAAACGGACACCTGTGGCACAGAGGCGATCAATCTCTTCGATCGCCATCTCCGGTTTGGTCCTGGAGCCCTGATGTTCCAGTGGAACACTAGCCCGCTTCAGGCGTGCCGGATCTGCTGTCCAGATATCGGGCAGGAACAGACGGAGTGACAGCATCAGTGGCACTTCACGCGAAGTCAGTGTCACGGACACCAGTGTCTGGCAATTCGCTTTCTTGCCCAGGGTCGAAGCATATTGGGGCGCCACGCCAACAGAATGTTCTCCCTTTTTGGGAAGGGAGGTATCATCGATGATCAGCCATGAACGCTCGCCACCCACCAGATGGTCAGCATGACGCCATAGAGCAGCCTCAAGTGGCGCACTGTCCCACACACTGGCACTGACGAAATGATGCAGCCGGTCATAAGGGATATCGCCATTGCGTGCAGCCATGGGCTGCACGCTCTTGCGGTCACCAGGTCCAATCAGGCCTGCAATATAAGCCGGACACATCGCCCGCTGCGCTTTGTGACCCAGGGCCACCAGAAATGGCGCAAGCCATACTTCCAGATCCGATCGCCAGTCGGTGTTCATCGCCAGCTCCCACTACAGCTGGTCTTCCATGAATCACCGATCGCACCCATTGAGAATCCTTATCCCAAATTTTCTGCCAAAGTAGTGCTAATGGTTGCGAATGCTCCTGTGGGACCTAATTATTAAATCTCGCCTTTTATGCCAGACGCCTGGCTATGCCTCCGAACGACTGTGCTGTCGATCATGTGCTGCCAGTTATCGATTAGTCCGAGTTCGACCAGTGTTTCCAGCCAGGAATTCCAGACACCTTGCTCAGCTCACCGGTGAAACCGGACATAGACCGAGTTCTATTTTCTGTAGCACTCATGCATGTTTCGCCATGGGCAACCGACACGCAGGACATAAAGCATTCCATTGAGAAACAGATGGTTATCCTGTGCCGGTCGTGACCAACGCCCACGTTCAGGCGGCAGCAGGTCGCCAATGATCGCCCCTTCTACGTCCGTCAGATCGCCACGCATTCATAGATTTCTGCAAATACCAGCGTTGAATCATGTCCACGTCAGTCTGAAAAACCTTTTGTCAGCAGGCCCTATTCCCCATCCCTGCGGCAAGGGTTAATCTGACCAGACGTGATTTTCAGACCGTCCAAAGGCTTGCCCGATTATGTCCGCGCTTTCCCAACTGCTTGATACCTATAGAAATCTATCCGTCACAGAGCGCGAGAAAGGCACCTACTTCGAGGAACTGATTGTCTGCTATCTGCGGACAGAGCCGAGCTACGCGGACCTGTATGACCAGGTATGGACATACAAGGACTGGGCAACCCAAGAAGGCTATGTCGCGAAAGACACGGGTATCGATCTGGTCGCCAGAACGCGGGGCACCGGCGAATACCATGCTATCCAATGTAAATTTTATGCCTCGTCCCATCGTATTAGCAAACAGGATATCGACAGCTTTTTCACCGCCTCGGGAAAAAAGCATTTTGCCCGACGTATCATTGTCGCCACGACCAACCACTGGACCGACAATGCCGAGGCATCACTTGCGGACCAGCATCCGCCCGTCAGCAAGATTGATCTGTATGACCTGGAAACCAGCCTGATTGACTGGTCGCAATATCAGCCCAAGATTGCGCCTATCCTGCGGGCGCAGAAGAAAGCCCGCGAGCATCAGGAAACCGCTATCCGCCGGGTTCTGGCAGGCTTCAAGAGCCATGACCGTGGCCGTCTGATCATGGCCTGCGGGACGGGCAAGACTTTCACCAGCCTGAAAATCGCGGAACAGCAGGTCGGTACCGGTGGTCGTGTCCTGTTCCTCGTCCCCAGCCTGTCCCTGCTGTCCCAGACCCTGACCGAATGGACCCAGGAAAGTCAGGTGCCGCTCCACAGCTTCGCGGTCTGTTCCGACAGTGACGTAGGAAAAAAGAAGGCGAGGAACGACGACGAGATTAAGGTCAACATCCACGAAATCCGGTACCCGGCAACCACCAGTCCCGGCCGTCTGGCGACCGAACACGCCAAACGGCATGACGACGCGCATATGACGGTCGTGTTTGCGACCTATCATTCCATCGATGTCATCAGCCGTGCCCAGAAGGAGCATGACTTCCCCGAGTTCGATCTGATCGTCTGCGATGAAGCGCACAGGACAACAGGGGTCACTTTCGGGGGCGAGGAGAACGATAGCGCCTTCGTCCGCGTTCATAACCAGGATTATCTGGCTGGCAGGCACCGACTCTACATGACTGCCACCCCGCGTATTTACGGCGATGTGGCGCGGGAAAAGGCTGAAAAAGAGGGGGCCATTGTCTATGGCATGAACAATGTGGCCATCTACGGGCCTGAGTTCCATGTCATCACCTTCTCCGAGGCCGTCCGGCGCAAACTGCTGGTGGACTACAAGGTCATTGTCTTGGCGGTTGACGAAGGAACCGTCAGCCGTAGTGTCCAAAAGCTTCTTGATGATCCCGATAACGGCCTGACCGTATCCGATGCCTCCAAAATTGTTGGATGCTGGAAGGCGCTGGCGACGGGCGGATTGCCTCGTGAGGGGACAGCTATCCCCGAACCAATGAAACGGGCTGTCGCCTTCTGCCAGGTCATTTCTCCTGACTACAAGGGCAGAACACCCAAGGTCAGTTCCATCCAGATTGCCGATATGTTCCAGCAGGTCGTGGAGGAATATCAGGAACAGGAAGGCATTGAACCTGAAGCCCGTCTGATCTGCGAAGCCGAACACGTCGATGGCGGGATGAACGCCAGCGAAAAGGAAGGCAAACTCGCCTGGCTGAAGGACGAGACCCCGGAAGGCATATGTCGGGTTCTGTCCAATGTCCGTTGCCTGTCGGAAGGGGTGGACGTGCCGGCGCTGGATGCAGTCCTGTTCCTGACCCCCAGGAATTCACAGGTGGATGTGGTCCAGTCCGTAGGCCGTGTGATGCGGGTCGCACCTGGTAAGAAGCGCGGCTATGTCGTACTGCCCGTAGTTATCCCGGCTGGGGTTGAGCCAGACCAGGCTCTGGATAACAACAAGACCTATCAGGTGGTCTGGCAGGTGCTTCAGGCCCTGCGTTCTCACGATGACCGTTTTGATCACATGGTCAACAAGATGGATCTTCAGGCCAGACCTGACACATCCCGCATGGAAGTCATCGCGGTCACGAAGAAGATCACGGCCAAGACAAAGGCCCTGACAACAGGCACAGCCCAGAAAGCCCATTCGTCCTACAAAATTGGAAAGAAGGCTTCATTCCCTGACGACGACAGGCAGGAAACCCTGCAATTTGAAGTCGGGGAAATCGAACGGGCTATCTATGCCAAAATCGTCAAGAAGGTCGGCAACCGTCATCACTGGGAAGACTGGGCCGACGATATTGCCCAGATTGCTCAGACCCATATCACTCGCATCAAAATCATTCTGGAGAATCCAGACAACGTGAAAGCCCGAACCTCGTTCGAGGAGTTCACGTCAGACCTACGGACGGAGCTGAACGACAGCATCAGCGAGGAAGAAGTTATCGAGATGCTGGCACAGCATCTCATCACCCGCCCCGTGTTCGAAGCCCTGTTCTCCGGCCATAGCTTCATTGGCGACAACCCCATGTCCCGAGCCATGCAGACGGTTCTGGATGCGCTGGACAAGCACAGCCTGCACAAGGAAACGGACAGGCTGGAGGCTTTCTATACCAGCGTCCGTGAACGCGCTTCGGGGATTGATACCTCCTACGGTCGCCAGAAGGTCATCAAGGAACTGTATGACGGCTTTTTCCAGAAAGCCTTCCCGCGCCTGAAGGACCGCCTGGGTATTGTCTACACCCCCATCGAGGTGGTGGATTTCATCATCCGTTCCATCAATGACGTGCTGGAAAGCGAGTTCGGTCAGACCCTTGGAAGCAAGGGCGTCCATATCATGGACCCCTTTACGGGCACGGGCACATTCATCACCCGGTTATTGCAGAGCGGGCTGATTACGAAGGAGCAGATGCTCCATAAATACCGGCAGGAACTGCACGCCAACGAGATCGTCCTGCTGGCTTATTATATCGCTTCCATCAATATCGAGGCCACGTTCTCCGACCTGATGGACGGGACATATGAACCCTTCGAAGGTATCTGCCTGACGGACACCTTCAGGCTGAACGAACCGCATGACTTGGTAAGTGCGACCCTGGAGGACAACAATCGGCGTATCCACAAACAGAAGAAGCTGGATATCCGTGTGATCATGGGGAACCCGCCCTATTCCGTGGGGCAGGAAAGTGGGAATGATAACAACCAGAATGTGGCCTATCCCACCCTGGATGCGCGGATTGCGAAGACCTATGCGGAGCGGTCCAGTGCCACGAACAAGCGCGCCCTGTATGACAGCTATATCCGCGCCATCCGCTGGTCATCTGACCGCATTGGGGATTGTGGCGTCATCGGTTTCGTGACCAACGCAGGCTTTCTGGATGCCAATACGGCAAATGGTTTACGCCGGTGTCTGGCCGAAGAATTTTCCTCCATCCATGTGTTTCATCTGCGGGGGAACCAGCGTACATCAGGGGAAACATCTCGCAAAGAAGGTGGAAAGATATTCGATGCTGGAAGCCGGGCGCCGATTGCCATTTCCCTCATGGTCAAGAATCCAAATGCAAAGGAACAGAGTCGTATTTTGTTCCACGATATTGGGGATTATCTGACCCGTGAGCAGAAGCTGAAACGCATTGCAGAACTGGCCAGCATCAATGGCCTGACTGGCGAAGATCTATGGCAGACAATCACACCGGATGAACATGGCGACTGGCTGCGGCAACGGGATGACAGCTTCGGAAAATTTATTGCTATTGGGAGCAAGGACAAAAATACTGATCCTGTAATATTCAGTCTGTTCTCTCGTGGCATTGAAACCGCACGGGACGCTTGGTGCTTCAACTCCTCCCGCTCTGTTCTAGAAACCAATATTAAAACAATCATTTCTACCTATGAGGGAGAACGTCAGCGATTTAATGATGCTTTCCCGTCATTGGACCGCAAAGAGCGGGAAAAACAACTGGACAGTTTTGTTACTTCAGACCCGACGAGAATTAGCTGGTCACGTTCCTTGCGTCAAGATTTTACAAAAAATGTGCCATTATCATTTGATGGCGTTCAGATAGTTCCATCTCTTTATCGTCCATTCCAAAGGCAGAATCTCTACTTTGATAGGAATATAAACAATTATGTAAACCAGATGCCTCGACTGTTTCCTGATGCCCAAGCGGATAATAAAGTAATTATGATTAAGCAACGCCAACATGATGACAGTCAGTTTGCACTTATGAGCAACACTGTCCCAGACTTACAAAGTGATGGTGGAGCACAATGCTTTTCTGAATATTTATATGAAGAAGTAAGGACAGGACAGGACAGGACAGGACAGGACAGGACAGGACAGGACAGGACAGGACAGGACAGGACAGGACAGGACAGGACAGGACAGGACAGGACAGGACAGGACAGGACAGGACAGGACAGGACAGGACAGGACAGGACAGGACAGGACAATTATACTCGATCAACAACAGAAGTACAAGAGAAGAATCTTGTTATTTGCATAGCCAGTCCGGGAGAAGACCGGCCTTTCTCAACAATGATGATATCCTGTACTCCGGACCTGCACCTTCTACACGGAGGCCAATGCTTTCCGATGTTTCTTTACGAAAAGGAGGACAGTCAATGAACCCCTCCCAGGGCAGTCTATTTGAACAGACACCTTCTCAACCACGTCTTGTACGACGCGAAGCCATCACAGATGAGGGCTTGAAGCACTTTCAGGACGTCTATCCGGGCAAGGAAATCAGCAAGGCAGACTTGTTCTATTATGTCTATGGCCTTCTGCATTCGCCCGAATACCGGGAACGCTACGCAGATACCTTGCGAAAGGAGCTACCCCGCATTCCCCGCATGAAGACATATGAAGCCTTCAAAGCCTTCTCGGATGCTGGTCGCAGGTTGGGAGAAATGCACGTAAATTTTGATAGCCAGCCCATCTATGAAGGCGTGGAGATTGACTACGGCAAAGAACCACTGTCACCCGACAACTATCGGGTGACACAGATGAAATACGGTAAGAGCAAGAACAAAACCATCCTGCATTACAATGACCGCATCACTATCACAGGTATTCCCCTCGAAGCCTATGATTACGTGGTAAACGGCAAGCCTGCCCTCGACTGGGTAGTGGAACGTCAATGCGTGAAGACTGACAAGGCCAGCGGTATTGTCAATGATGCCAATGACTGGGCCACCGAAACTATGAACGATCCCCGCTATCCACTAGACCTGTTCCTGCGTGTCATCACGATCAGCCTGGAAACCATGAAGATTGTGAAGAACCTTCCAGCCCTGGAAATTCTGGACAACTGACAGGCTGCTAACAGGTCATGAAAGCATGACGTTAAACGCCATACCTTTACGAACTTATCGGGCTTGACAGATTTATCGAAAATGAGGAGGATACGGCAGGAGATACGCCATGCCCCGAGCAACTACATCCTCTTTCACCCCCCAATCGCGCCGTCTTGCGGCGAAAACGCGTAGCGGCGCTGTGGTTCTCAGCGCGCGCGGCGTGCAACCCGTTTCCATTCCTGTCGGACGCACTGCGCTGACATCTGTCGCCAGACAGGTGGGAACAGCACGCTCTGTGATCGAAAATCTCGGTCACGCGCTGGCGGAGACCCGGAAAACAGGACGTGGCGTCCGCTTTTCAGTCGAAGTCACGCCCGAAGGCACAGTCCGGATTGTGCACCCTCCAGAGAATCAGGACATTGCAGGCACGCAAGCGGCGGAGCGCACGTCCGGTAGCGGTCTGGCGCGCGCGAAGGCGCGTGGCAAGGCGCTGGCTGCCAGCATTCTTGCCCGTGAGGATATGGTGACGGCGGAAGAACTGGCGCGGCGCATGGGAACAACCCGTGTCACGGTGAATGCCCGTCGGCACGCTCGCCAGTTGATCGGCCTCGAAGGCCCGACACGCGGTTATCGTTACCCGACCTGGCAACTCGATCGCGACGGTCGTCCGTTCGCTATCATCCCGAACCTGTTTACCGCGCTTGGCGACAGTCCGTGGACCATTTACCGGTTCCTCACCCAGAAGCACCCTGAACTCGAAGGACGGACTGCGATCGCTGCTTTGGAGAAAGGAGAAGATAAACGCGTCCTCTCGGTCGCGGTCAGTATCGCCGAGGGCACCTTCGCGTAAATGTCGTCCGCAAGCCTACCCCCCAGCAACTTCGACCAAGCTGACCTCGCTATGACAACAGTACCAGCCGGTACCCGTTATGGGCGCATCCTGTTGCGGCGGTTTTCAGACACTCTGGGTTTCGGCAAGAACGAGAGCCGGTTCAGCGATCCTAGGGATCTGCCGCCACCTAAGCGGTTTGGGGTTCTTTATGTCGGCAGCACCCTGAAGGTTTGTTTCGTGGAAGCCATCCTGCGCGACAGTCGTGATGGCGTAATCGGAGAGCTTCTGCTCGCCGAGCAGGAAATCACCGACCGTGATTATGCAGAGATCGTGGTGGTCACTGATTTGCGGGTTGTCGATCTGCGGAGCGACAATCCCTTAAGGATGGGCATTCCCAGCGATGTAGTCGGCGGGTCGGACCAGCGTCCCGCGCGCCAATGGTCACTCGCACTCCATAACCATCCTGCCAAACCTGACGGTATTCTCTATCCCTCCCGATTGAATGAGGAAATCAATCTGGCAATCTTCGAACGTGCCATTCCAAAACTATCGGAAGCTGCCAGGATGAATCTTCATGGAATCTTCGCACTCGAAGATATTCTCGATCTCTTTCAGGTGGCCATCAGAGAGTGAGTAGTCGGAAGCAACGGTCATTGAAGAACTGCCACGACACGCGCAGCTTGAGGCGACGGTACAGTTCGGACAGCAACATATTGTCAATGCGGCACTATTGCCCCAGATGCCGACCTCTTTGAGGTCATAGGATACAACGAAAGCCAGGAAATTCTCTAGAAAAGGGAAAAGGCTTCCGCTACGTTGCAGAGCGGTGTATATCTCTGCGCTTGTGCTGCCTTCGGCTGCCGTGCATACCATTCCATCGTGGCGCTGTCCCGCTCATTCCAAAGAGTCTGCAATCGCTACACATCAAGCCATGGGAAACACAACCGTATCGATCGATGCATTTCCCTGCCGCACCAGTTCCAGCCCAGCCACAAATGTCGCAGCTACAGCCGCTCGACGATCAATAGTCCTGTCCGGCCCGCTTAAATCCATCGGGGGTATGCACTCTTCCCATATATTGCGGAAGGTCCCGTTCGCTATTTTTTCGCGGACAAGAGCCAGCGCATCTGTCACACGCCAATATGCAGGCACATTGATCCGATAAACAGGAACAGAAATCTCAACTCGCGAAAGTTCCTGCTCAAGCACATTCAGGCAGGCTTCCATCAGACTGAAATACGTCCCCTGCCGTGCAGAAACACTGCTATCCGCACGTGGCCCGCCCCGCGCGAAAACTGACACGCCAAGTTGTGGCCTACCCTCCAGCCAGTCCGCCGCCGCGCGCATCTCCAGCAGCTGCTCGATCTGGCCGACCGTCCGGCGCGCCTCATTTTCGGCAAGCTGTTTTTCCGTCTGCGTCGCAAACAGCCGCCGCGAGCGCAGGAACACCAGCCGGGCGATCCAGATCACCCAGTCCGCGCGCTGCATGAGCGGCGTCGTCTGGGACAGCCGCTCCGCCTCAGCGACAAACTGGGCCGCCAGGTCCGCGATGGATAGCACACCCAGATCCAGACGCTGCCGTTCCGCCAGGTCCAGCAGTAGATCCAGCGGCCCGTCAAACCCCTCGACATGGAACTCGGGCACCGCCGGGCGCGGCAGCCGACGTGGCGGAGCACCCCAGTCTTCGTCCTCATCCAGATGCATCGGCAGTCTCTCCAGCGTCAGCGCGCGCGTATTGCGGCTGGATGTCGAACACCAGCTCTGGCCAGTCCGTCCGCACCCGCTCCAGCGCCTGCCATGGCGTCCATTCCGCCGACCAGAAGCGGTAGACCAGCCGGGCGCTGCGGCGGGCGCGTTGGTCGCGCACAGCTTCGACCTCAACCCGGCGCAACGGCAGCAACGTGCCCCAATGCGCCTGCAGCCAGACCACCGCCGTGCGGGAGTCCGACCCGGCTTCTAGAATGGAACCTGGAACCGGCACCAGCCGGTGCAGGTCAAACGCGCATGACGGCGTGCCTGCGGCCTGATGCGACAGGGCAATCCGATGCAGGCGTTCGGATGCCTGGCGCAGCAGCCGGGCCAGCGTCACCGCCTGCGCCCCCTTCCCCGCCATCGGCGTCAGCAGGCGCGCCTGTTCGTAGTCAAAATCCACCTGCCAGGGGATGATCCCCGGGCCCTGAGCCGCCGCCCGGAACCGGGCTACCGCGTCCACCGGACCGCTTACCGTGAGCGTCGTCCGGACCCAGTCCGGGGCGGGCGTTGTCGTGCGTCGATGCGCCGCCGTCCCAACTGGGGACTCTGGCGGGGACGCAGATTTTGTCCGACGCGCGCGGTGGGCCGGGCGATCCGGGCGCCCCAGCGCCCGGTCCAGCACAAACCGGATCCCGGGCACCGAGAGCGGATCCCTGACCGTGCCATGCGCATCGATCCCCCGGAACGCCGCACCCCAGCGCAGTTGCGCGGCCTCGCGCCAGGCGGCCCAGTTCCGCACCGGACAGACGGCCGGATCCCGACGCCGCCGCAACCGGCGCAACTGATGATGCCCCGACCGGGGCCGCAGCAGGGCGACGGTCATCCCGTCTGTCGTGTCGCTGATGTCTTCCACCGTCAGACGGGCCAGCGCCTCGGCGCCGATGTCCAGCGTGGCCGCCAGTAACAGCAAAGCCCGGTCGCGCAGGCCGGACAGGTCGGGGCCGCAGCGTCGCGCGGCGGCCAGCAGCGAAGCCATATCGACCCCGGCCCCGGTCCGGCGCACTCCTGTGGCGGGCAGGGCGACATCCAGCTCCTCACCATTGGCAGCACACCAGGCCGTCAGCGCCGCGCGATCCACCACCAGGCTCTGCCGCGGCCGTCCCGCCTTCGCCCGGGCCTCCAGCCACGCTGCTACCGCGACAAGACCGACCGGAAAGCCGCTATCGGCTGGTTGGGTCCTGACAAAGGCGCGCCAGGAGGCTGCATAGGCCCGTGCCGTGGCCGGCGACAGGCCAGTCGGCGGTCGCGCCGCCTGCAGCGGTCGACCGGTCTCAGCCATTCTGATCGGATCCGCGGTTTTCGGCCCCGAACACCCTGGGGGCCAGCAGCGGACAGGCGCCCGAAGCGGGCAGTTCGTCCATCCTCAGCGAAAAACCGCGCCGCCTGACACAGACCATATTAAGGCGTTGGCGCATCATATAACACGTCGTATCACGTTAACGAGTTTTGGAGAACGGAAAAGCGCCCGATTGATCCCGAAAGGCGTGGTTTTCCGGACTTTCTGCCCCCTCCCCTCCCCGCCGGGCAAAATCCGACCAATCAAAAAACTACTTCCGATAAGTTATCTTGTCGGAAGTAGATGAAAAATTCCAAAATGCCTGCTAAAATTCCGAAATGTGCCTGTTTCCGAGCCTTTTCGCCAAGCCTGTCTGCGGACCCCTTCCCTGCTGCCCAGGTGACGGCCAGGGACCATACGCGCAGGCAACCCTGCCATGCTGAGCGACGTCCGGATCCTCGGCACCAGCAGGCGCGCGCAGGCCGCGCTGCATGCCCGCGTTGATCCGCTGACGCAGCAGCGTTTGGCCGAGACACAAGACCCGGCGCGCTGGCGCGAAATCCTCTCGACCGCGCGTTTCACCCCACCCCTGCCCCTGCTTCTGGCCGGCATCGAATTGCCGGACGGTACCTATTCCCCGGATACCCCCCTCGCCCAAGGCGTGCCGTATGCGTCGGCCGCCCAACAGATGGCTCAGGACCATGTCGCCGATATCCCATCAGGGTTTGAACTGGCCGTCGGTCTGGAAATCGATGATGGCGTGCCCAGCTTCCTGGCCTGGTTCCGGCCACTCCAGCCCGTAGAGCCCTGTCCCGGGACGGCAGACGCAGCGCCGCCTGCGCCGGTTGGCCAGCCGGCCGCAACCGTCGCGCAATGGTTTTCCGCCGTCTCGGCACAGCCCGTCCCCGAACATGATGGCCGCCTGGCCACGGCCCGTCAGGCGGCCGATGCCTATATGCACCGCAGCAAGGCCGAAAACACGCTGCGCACCTATCGCGCTGCCGTGCGGTCCTGGTGCCGCTGGGCTGCCGGTCATGCCCTGCCCGCCCTGCCGGCCCGCAGCGAGGATGTTGCCGCCTATCTGGCCGACATGGCGCTGCAGGGGCGCAGGACCAGCACCATCGACCTGCATCGTGCTGCCCTGCGTTACCTGCACCACCTGGCGCAGATTGCCGTACCCACCGCCCACCCGATGGTGACCGCAACGCTTGCCGGCATCCGGCGGGAGGCAAAGGAGGTGCTGCCCCGCCAGAAAACCGCGCTCACCTGGGACAGGCTGGTCCGGGTCGTCGAAGCCATCAGTTCCCATGATCTGGTCGGTGCGCGGGATCGGGCCATTCTTCTGCTCGGTTTTGCCGGTGCGTTCCGACGCTCCGAGCTTGCGGCACTGAAGGTGGACGACATCACGGTGGACGAGGATGGCATGCAGATCCGGCTGGGCCGGTCCAAGGGCGATCCCCAGCGCAAGGGTACTCTGATCGGCATCCCGCGGGGCCTGACCCGGAACTGCCCGGTTCTGGCATACGAGACCTGGCTCCGGCAGGCCGGGATCACGGAAGGTCCGGTCTTCCGGCGCATCTGGTCCGCGCGGGGCTACAGGGCAGGCGCCACGCCCGTCGGAACCCCGCCCAGGATCGGGCCGCACGCCCTGTCGGACCGGGCGGTCACGGACATCATCCGCAAACGCTGCGGCGACACTCACCTTGAGGGGGACTTTGGCGGACACAGCCTGCGCCGCGGCGCCATCACCACGGGCGCAAAGGACGGGTATGATCTCCTGGAACTGAAGCGCTTCTCGCGACACAAAAGCCTTCAGGTCGTCGAAACCTATATCGACGAGGCCAGCATCAAGGCCCGGCATCCGGGAAGGTCAAGATTCTGAGCCTGTCTTGACCCCATTTTCCAGAACGCCTCCACTCGCCTTCACATGTGAAGACGCACCAGTAGACATATCTGCTTCATAGATCATGCCAGCCTTATTCGAAGATAATTTCTCCCCGCATGAACCGCCGGACTGGAACGTCTGACTTGGGGGGATAGCGGAATGTCATCTTCGCGGCATGGAGAATCGAAAGCGGACGATATCTGTCAATCCCGGAGCGGTTCATTCTCTCAAACTCGCAACATTAAATTCGTACCAAAGACGCTGATGTAGGATGCTTGTTTGGCCACGCCGTCGTCTGTCGGCTTTGTATTGATTTGGCAGGCAGATCAAAAAGAAGTTTGGATGGATAATTTAATGGTGCAAACAGTTGAAAGCAGTATTTTCTGTGTATGTTCAAATGCACTAGGAACTCTTACTTTTAAGAAAATTATTTACCACACTATATGAAATGAATTTCATGAATGGCAGAATTTATATTATTTTGACTTATTTTTTATTCTTTAATTTAAACGCATGAGCAATCGAAGATCCAAATTTCTCGAATGGGAATGATATAAACAGCGCAGCCAATGCGGCTCCGGCTAATGAAATAGCTAAGGAACTATTCTCTTTTGTAATTCGATCTACTTCCGTGCGATATTTTTTTGTTATCACGCCTCTTTCTTTTAAAAAAAGAATTTTTGTTTCAACATCCCTCAACAATTCACTTGGTGTTATACACATCACTTCGGCAGCAGCGGCTAATTGCTCGACAGTCATAGCAGTTTCACCGTTTTCAATGCGCGACCAAGTTGACGTATTTACTCCAGCTTCTCTCGCTATATCGCCTTGTGAAAGGGTTTGCTTCTTTCGATAGAACTGCAGAACCGCGCCCAAGACAGCAGGATAAGAAGTGATAATTTCAGGCACGCTGTTCTCCAAAAAAGGAAATTTGCAATTTAGGGAAATTCCCCATATAGGGTATAGCTTGCGCTCGAAAACTCAAGAGCAAACATGGTGGGAGAAGGAATATGAGTTCACAAACTGGGGACGAGGTGCACAACAGGGACCAGCTTTCGACAAAGATAGGGACATCTGCAGATGCTGCGGAAACAAAGAATAGTGACCAAAATTCAAACCCTTGGTCCCCGCACACTTACGCGGACAACCTTCTTGAAGCCGTAAAAGAAGTTTTTTCTAATTCGCCAGGTCGAACAAACCGCGAATGGACACGAGGTGTCTTGACGGCCATTACTTTGGCAGGTCAACGGACAGCCCAGCAAAAAGCATACCCGTCTAACGAACCCGTCAACATATCTGCTCGATATCACGGTGCAACAGATCTTATGAAGGAGGCACAGGAGAAGACCCCTGAACTGTCCGGATTGACAATCATAGAGACAGGTCACACTCCGCCACTCGACGCGGCCATTTATGATCCGTCAGGCCAACGTGTCGTCATTGCAGAGCCGGAACAGGGTGGCCCTAAGGCTAGGGCAACCGATAACAGAAAACTCGTCCAAGTAGACCACGGAGAGATTGCAGTATCCGTTTTTCGACCAAGCTCAAAGAAGGACGCAGCATCGGCCCAGAAAGCAGCCAGACAACAGCTTGGACAACGCATAGCTCCATCAATATCTTTAGGTATTCATATCCCAAAAAAGGGTAAGATGTCTGATTTTGAAATTATGAACATTGATCGAATTAATTTTCCGCCAACTACGCCTCCTTTAGGTTAATTCGATTAATCAGCGGCGCGTTTTTGTCCGCTTATGGGAACAAGATGATGCGCTCGCCATGTCCGCAAAGAGGCGACTACAGCCTGTCTGCTGCCATTCATTGAGCAGGAAGGCTGTTTACAGAGGAAGGAGGCATTGAATGGTCGCTCAAGAGCAAACGTACACTGGAGTCATTATCGACGGAGATCTCCGATGATCGGAAATCAGCGCGGTTTCTGTCTGACCATGATCCAGTTCGGGAAACTACGGCCATTGATGGCAATGGGTTCGTCGTTCGTCACCTGAAATCCCAGCTTCTCATAGAAGGTCACATTTTGAGGTTTCTGGGTAACAAGTGATGCCGGGAATGGGGATGTATCCACTACGTATGACAGTTCGCGCCGCAATATGCTGGAACCCAACCCGCGCCCCTGGCAATCGGCACGAACAACCATATTATTGAGATACCAACTTGGGTGCCCATTCAGGCATGCTTTCCGCCGGGCCTCGATCATGTTGATGACTTTCAACGTGCATCGAAAGGTCTCCAACCCATGGCGGAAGGGCAACGCCAGAAGACCATGACGTGCCAACAGAGCAGGAGATGCTTCAGGAGAGCCGGGTGGGTGCCAGAACCCCATGGCGGCAACCCTTTCCCTATGGTCACGCGCCGCAAAACTCCGTCCCAGCGCGAACTGGACGCCAAGGTTCGCCTTCATCAGCCACATCAGGCGCGCGCGCCGGGTTACGGCATTGGGATAGAGGAAAACATGGGCCGGATTGTCAAAAAAAGCCTGGGTGAGGAGAACAGAGACTTCATCGCGATCGAAAATGGTCAGGACCGCATCACTGAAAGCACCTATCATAGTATCCTTCATTTCAAGGCAGTCATTAGTTGACGTTCTATTGATCTCCCAATCTTTACATCTCTTTGGGCTCCCTTCAGAATTGAATCCGTTTTTTCAAGAGAAGTCACCATCACGAATATCTGCTTTCTGGTTTATCTGGAATGACCTCAATGTCCGAAATGAAGGCATAAGCCAGATCACCATCGCGTTTCAGAAACCTGTGAGAAGGAGATCAAGCGCCTGAGTAATTTCGTCCTGGCAAAGCGACAATGAAGCAATGATCTTCTTCAGATCACGGTCAGGAACTGCGGCCATAAACTGCGTCATCATGACAAAGGGACAATCGTCAACCATAAACACCGGGTTCAGCCTCTTTGCAGGCTTTGGTGCGGTTCCCTGCGGCAGCAGCGGAACAACGACACGGGTACCCAGAGCATCCAGAAGATCTGCCTGCACATCCAGAACGAAACGTGCTTCTCCCCGTCCGGCCAGACGATACACATCAAAACGGGCCACTTAGAAGTTCCGATAGTCCGCCAGGGGAAGCCCGTTCTCTTCAACATATTGCCGTGAAGCTTCGAGGGAAGCGCGATTGTCTGCCAGCCATTGCTGAGCACGGATCGACGCGATCGCTGACTTAAGCCCCTGCTCGCAGGCCTGCGATATATTGAGATCTAATGACTTGGCTTCTTCGAGCAACTGAACGGGTAGCGTCACATTTGTGGGGCGACGTGATGGAGTGCCGGAATGCACGCGAACCATAGCTTTGCTCCTATAGACTGGTGGCCAAGATATAGCACATGTTTATGTGCATTTGTATGCCCATATTTTTGCGCAACGGTATGACCGCTTTCGGAAGGCCTCGACGGCTTTTCTTATGACCCACATGAAAGCGACTGCTGCCTGTCTGCTCCTGCATCACTGAGCAGACAGGCAGGTTGCTGCAGAAACTATCCATAACGCTTAGCCGTTAATCTCAATCAGCGGCTGTGTTCCGCTGGACAGAATGGGCATAGCGATCTCCCCAGGTCTTGAGCGCCTGAATGACCGGCTTCAGCGTCTTGCCCAACTCGGTCAGGGCATATTCCACATGTGGCGGCACCTCAGGGAAGACAGTGCGTGACACCAGGCCGTCGGCCTCGAGTTCGCGCAACTGGTTGGTCAGCATCCGCTGTGTGACGTTGGGCAGGCGGCGGCGCAGTTCGCCGAACCGCAGCACCCCGTCCTCGAACAGGTGATACAGGATCAGCGCCTTCCACTTGCCCCCGAACAGTTCGAGCGTGGCTTCCACCGTGCAGCCGGGGCTGCAGGCCAGCGTGGTGTGACGGATGCGGGGCATGGTATCATTCCTGACACTAGTGGCGGTTTATGTGCGTTTTTGCGCACACCGCAGGCTGGGTCAATGTTTACATGCGGGCCGGACGGATGGCCTGCATTTGTGAACAGGGTTGATTATGTCTTCATCTTCGTTATTCGGTCCCGTGCGACTGGGCGACCTGTCGCTGGAAAACCGGATCTTCCTGCCACCGCTGACACGCTGCCGCAGCACCCAGCCCGGCGATATTCCCAACGCGCTGATGGCCGAATATTACGCGCAGCGCACGCAGGCTGGCTTCCTGATTACCGAAGGCACGCAGATCGAACCCCGCGGGCAGGGCTATGCCTGGACACCGGGCATCTATTCACCCGAACAGGTCGCTGGCTGGAAACTTGTCACCGACGCCGTGCACGCAAAGCGGCGGCCCATCTTCGCGCAGTTATGGCATGTCGGCCGCGTGTCCCACCGCGCATTGCAGCCCGGCCATGAGGCGCCGATCGCCCCGTCCGCCGTGGCTGCAACAGGTGTCAACGTGTTCATCCCCACGGGGCCGGGCACGGGAAAGCTGGTGCCTCCCGACATGCCGCGCGCGCTGTCCATTCCTGAAATCCATGAACTGGTGGAGATGTATGCGCAGGCGGCGCGTAATGCACTGTCCGCCGGGTTCGACGGCGTGGAGATCCACGCGGCCAATGGCTACCTGATCAACCAGTTCCTATCCGAACGGGCCAATTTCCGCACCGATGCCTATGGCGGCAGCCTGTCCAACCGCCTGCGCTTCCTGCGCGAGGTGGTCGAGGCCGTTTCCGCCGTGGTCACGCCTGACAGGATGGGCGTGCGGTTTTCCCCGCTGTTCGGCACGACCACACAAAAGCGCGTCTATCTCGGCCTGCTGGAGGACAATCCGGCAGAGACCTACACCGCAGCCGTGCGCGTGCTGGCGGATGCGGGCATCGCCTATGTCTCGCTGGCCGAGGCCGACTGGGACAATGCGCCGGAAATGCCGGACGCCTTCCGCGCCAGCGTGCGCGACATTTTTGGCGGCCGCATCCTGTGCGCGGGCCGTTACGACCTGCACAAGGCACAGCATGTGCTGGCGCATGGCTGGGCGGACATGATCGGCTTTGGCCGGAAGTTCATCGCCAATCCGGACCTGCCCGCGCGGCTGGAACATAACTGGCCGCTCAATCCTCTGGACCCGGCGACGATGTATGGCGGCGGCGCGCATGGCTACACCGACTACCCTTTCCATAACCAATAAACAGGGAAACGGACCAATGAGTTTTTACCAGACCCTCAACCCGACCACGGAAACCGTGGAACGCACGTTCGAACTGCATACCGCCGCGCAGATGAAGGCGATTGTCGATCGCGCGGACCATGTGTGGAAGACCGACTGGAAAAAGCGCGACATCGCGGCCCGCAAGGTCATCATGTCAAAGGCCGCCGACCTGCTGCGCCGCGACCGCGTGGCCCATGCGCGCCTGATCGCGACCGAAATGGGCAAGGCGCTGCCTGATGCACTGGAAGAAATCGACATCACGGCCGATATCCTGTCCTTCTATGCCGATGGCGCGGCAGAATTCCTTGCCCCCACGCATCTGAAGGTCAGGGAAGGCCATGCAAAGATCATCAATCAGCCGCTTGGCCTGATCTACTGCATCGAGCCATGGAATTTCCCCTACTATCAGTTGGCCCGCGTGGCGGGGCCGAACCTGATGGCGGGCAACGTGGTCATCGCCAAGCACGCGCCAAACGTGCCGCAATGCGCGCTGGCGTTTGAAAAGCTGTTCCATGACGCGGGCGCGCCTGCTGGCGCCTATACCAATATCTTCCTCGACAATGACCAGTCCGCTGAACTGATCAAGGATTTTCGTATCCGTGGCGTCGCCCTGACGGGCAGCGAACGCGCGGGCCAGACGGTCGCGGCCGAAGCGGGGGCTGCGCTGAAGAAGGACACGATGGAACTGGGTGGCAGCGATGCCTTCATCGTGCTGGATGACGCGGACCTTGAACTCGCGGTCAAATGGGCGACGTGGGGCCGGTTCGCCAATAACGGGCAGGTCTGCACGGCGGCCAAGCGGATGATCGTGCATGAGAAGGTCTATGACGCCTTCCTCACGGGGCTGAAGAAAGCCATCACACAGTTCCGCATCGGCGACCCACTGGCCGAGGGCACGACCCATGGCCCGATGAGCAGTAGGAAGGCACTCGATACCGCACTGGCGCAGACCGACGAAGCGGTCAAGGCAGGGGCAACACTGGTTGCTGGCGGCAAGCGGATGGAGCGGACGGGTTTCTTCATGGAGCCAACCATCCTGACCAACGTGTCAAAGGACAACCCGGCCTTCTATCAGGAGATTTTCGGCCCCGTTGCGGTCGTGCACAAGGTCGCATCGGAACATGAGGCCATCGAACTGGCCAATGATTCCCCCTATGGCCTTGGCGGGTCCGTGTTCTCCCGCGACCTTGGCCGGGCGGAACGGGTGGCCGAGGCGGTCGAGACCGGCATGATGTTCATCAACACAGCTACAGCTGCGGCCCCCGAACTGCCCTTTGGCGGGATCAAGAATTCGGGCTTTGGCCGCGAACTGTCCTTCCTCGGCATTGAGGAGTTCATCAACCGCAAGCTGATCCGCGTTGCCTGAAGATTAGGCGAACGCTGCTTTCTGTCCCGGATAAAATCCTGTCCGGGGCAGAGGTGTGCTACTCATCAAGTTAAATGCCACCAGCGGCTCAAGTGATACGAAGAAATGGTATATGCCTGCTTTGGCAACCGCACGATTAGTCATCGAATGACCGGAACAAGGGCGAGACCTGACCCGGAACTGCCCGGTTTTGACGTAAGAGACCTGGCTCCGGCTGGGCGGGATCACGGAAGGTCTGGCCTTCCGGCGCATCTGGTCCGCAGAGGGCTATAGGACGGGAGTCACTCCCGCCAGGGGCCCTCCCAGGATCGATCAGAGCGCCCTGTCGGATCGGGCGATCACGGACATCATCCGCAAACGATGCGGCGACACCCACCTTGAGGGAGACTTTGGCGGACACAGCCAGCGCTGCGGCGCCATCACCACGGGGGCGAAAGACGGGTATGATCTCCTGGAACTGAAGCGCTTCGCGCGATACAAAAGCCTTCAGGTCTTCGAGACCTATATCGACGAGGCCAGCATCCGGGAAAGTCGAACTTCTGAGCCTATCTTGACCCCTGCCTCCAGAGCGCCTCAACACTCCTTCAGCTACGGGGGAATTAAAGAGGCCTGTTGCCCGCCCTTCAGGCCCGCTAAGCTGCTCCGGTCCGCGCGTTCTCGTAGAGCCAGAACTACAGGATGCATGAATGATCTACGTAGCAGTCCCATAGATTTTAAGGGTGAATATCAGCCGTCTTCCCGGTATGGGTTCCGAGTGGGCGCATATGAACATATGGTATATGCCTCATTTCCTGCATCACAGTGTGGAACTTCCCTACCGTGGCCGTTTTCCCGACATTGTCATATCCTGGTGCAGTTCCGGCTGGCCGCCAGTCCACTGAAGGTGGAAATCGCTCCAGACGTACCCGTCGCCTTCGTCGCCTGGCTCGTGTCAGAACACTGAAATGGCAGAGAACATTCATGTACTGCTCTGGGGCAGTGCTGATCGGTATTATTTCGGTGATCTTTGCCCATCTGGGAGATGCGGCAGCCGGTCTTCGTTACCGCATTGTCGCCCTGAATGCCTGGTCTATGCTTCTGATTGCACCACTTGGAATGATCACCATTACCTGGTTGACGCGCCTACTGTTCAATGGTGCCCAAGGCTCCGGCATTCCCCAGACAATCGCAACATTGCACATGCATAATTTCATGCTGGTGGACAAAATTCTGACATTGCGCATTGCGCTAGGCAAGGTCCTGATGACTTGCCTCGGGCTGATCTGCGGTGCATCGATTGGTCGCGAAGGACCCAGCGTTCAGATCGGGGCATCCATCATGCACGCTTTCTCGCGGGCCATGCGTCAGCACAACGATGTCACCCGGCATGGCATGATCCTGGCAGGTGGGGCCGCAGGCATGGCGGCGGCTTTCAATACACCTCTCGCAGGCGTTGTTTTCGCCATTGAGGAACTTGCCCACTCCTTTGAACAGAAATCGTCGGGCCGGACACTGACCGTCATCATCTTTTCCGGGATTACCGCAATCGCCCTTCTGGGAAATTATACATATTTTGGTCGTGCCAATACCTCTATCCCCATCGGGGTCGCGTGGCTGGCTGTTCTGGTATGTGGCGTAAGTGGTGGCTTGGCGGGCGGCCTTTTCGCGCGTTGTGTCATTCGCCTCTCCAAGGGACTGCCAGGATCACTTCGCCCGTTTGCGGCACGTTTCCCTCTCGGTTTTGCCGCTTTATGTGGTCTGCTTCTGGCCCTGATCGGCCTGGTTTCTGACGGGGCGACCTATGGTACGGGTTATCTCCAGGCGCGAGGAATCATAGACGGCACCCTCCATTATCCAGCCTCCTTCTTTCTCCTGAAATACCTCTCCATGCTAATCACCTTTTGTTCTGGCATACCTGGCGGCATGTTCGCGCCCTCCCTAGCCATCGGTGCTGGCATGGGCGGGTGGATCGGACAGTTCCTACCCCATACCTCCCCAGGCGCTGTCGTTCTGCTTGGGATGGCGGCATATTTCTGTGGCGTCGCCCAGTCTCCGCTCACAGCGACGATCATCGTGATGGAGATATGCGATAACCAGCAGGTCACGCTGGCGCTTCTGGCAACCGCGTTTCTGGCGTTCGGAGTGTCGCGAATGATCTGTCCCCATCCACTATATTCCGTCCTTGCTACAGGTTTCATGGAAAAGACCGAGCAGAAGGAGATTCAGAAAAAAACTGATCCGAGCCCGGAAACGGGTCCCTCATGAACAGCGACCCGGATCGCAGATGTCGCATTCGAAGCCGGGGAACCTCAGTCAACGAAAGAAGACGCCGTGCTACAGCAGGTGCCAGATAGAACACCGCACTCAGAACGAACCGACAGTTCCTGCAGTCTGGTTTTCCTCGCGTCAGCGTCAATCCTGATCGGTATCGCAACCGGTACGATCTGCGGAACCTTTCGCCTGTTTCTGGAGTGGCTGGAATTCACGCGAACGGAGATGGCCCCTCGGTTTCTGCATGGTTCGCCGTGGGGAGGCTTCTTTCTGGTCGTCGGCGTTGCCCTGGCAGCTCTGGCAGCTGTAGAAATGGTACGCCGCCTTGCACCGCTGGCGGCAGGCAGCGGCATTCCTCATGTCGAAGCCGTGCTATCAGGCATTACCGGCCCGGCGTCATGGCCACTCATCCCGGTCAAATTCGTCGGCGGTCTACTGGCGATTGGGAGCGGTCTGGCCCTGGGACGCGAAGGGCCTAGCGTACAGATGGGAGCCGCAGTAGCCGATGCGATCGCACGACGGCTCTCACTGGGACGTGCAGACTGCCGTGCCCTTCTTGCCGCTGGCGCGGGAGCAGGTCTTGCAACGGCCTTCAATGCGCCAGCCGCAGGTGCTGTTTTTGTCCTGGAAGAACTGGTGGGGCAATTTGAGGCGAGAATGGTCTGCGCAGCGCTCGGAGCGTCCATCTCAGCCATTATGTTCAGTCGTGGCATTCTAGGCAGTCAGCCCGATTTCATCGCATCTTATCCGGTTCTACCTACAGCAGTTGCGAAGCAGTTATTCTTTGTCATGACTGGTCTCATGACAGGCCTACTGGCAGTCGGATACAACCGAACAATTCTTGCAGCACTGCGCCTTGCCGACCGTCTGCCTGTCAGCATATACACCAGAGCCACCCTAATCGGCGGACTGGCCGGACTTGTCGTACGGCTTGATCCCCATCTGGCGGGTGGAGGCGACTGGATCACCCAGGCCGCAATAAGTAATACGATAAACTGGCATCTTATTCCCCTCCTGTTCGTTTTCCGCTTGGTATTCGGGGCAGTTTCCTATGCTGCCGCGACACCTGGCGGATTATTCGCGCCTATGCTTGCCTTGGGGGCACTATCAGGGTTGGCCTGCAGCTTTGTCGCACAAATACTGAGCCCGGACACAGCACTGGCAACTGCGCCGTTCGTGATTGTTGGCATGGCTTCAATGTTCGCAGGATCCGTTCGATCACCCGTGACGGGCATTATCCTCGTCATGGAAATGACCGGATCATCCGATCTTGTATTACCGCTCCTGTGCGGAAGCTTCTCAGCAATGGTGGTGGCAGGTGCATGCGGAGATACCCCGATCTACGAGGCCTTACGACTTAGAGCAGCAGTCGGCAGACGCTGACTGATTGACCTGCAGGCATTTTGTCGCCGCATGTTGCATGAGAAATCATTCTGGCCCGGATGTTGATGATGGGTAAAGCCTGCGGACGACCCATTCCATGGTCAGTCCCTGTACGATCGTGGTAAACACCACCACACCGTAACAGACAGGCAGCAACAGGTTGCGCAATTCACCTGGTGGCAATCCAAGCGCCAGTGAGACCGAGATGCCACCGCGCAAACCACCCCAGGTCAGGATACCAAGAACACGGCCCCGTTCCCATTGTCTGAGATGAATCGGAAGAGTGGAGAACAACACGCTCAGTGCGCGCACGACAATAGACAGCGGAATCACCATGAGCGTCGCCATCATGGTAAACAGACGCGGCGTGATCTCCAGAATTTCAAAACCGATAAGCATGAATAGCAGGACATTCAGCACTTCGTCCATAAGGGTCCACGCGACATCGAGGTTCTGGCGGGATGCTTCATCGAAAACGGAATCGCTATAGCTGGTTCCAAAACACAATCCAGCCACGACGACAGCTATCGCGCCTGACATGCCAAGATGGCTGGCGATACTGAAGGTTCCGGTCGCTAGGGCCAATGACGTCAGCAGATCGATATGCGGATCCCGTTGCTCCTTGAGTACACGAAGCGCGATCCATCCGGTCATGGCACCTAACAGACCACCACCAAGCGCCTCACGGCAAAAGCTGAGCACAATCGCAGAAGCGGCCAGACCCTGACTGTCTCCGGTCGCCAACTCGATCGTCACACCAAAAATAACAACTCCCACACCGTCATTGAACAGACTCTCGCCCGCGAAAACTGCCTGAAGTGGTCCCGGAAGTCGCAGACGCTTCAGCATGCCCACGACCGAAACCGGATCTGTGGGTGCGAGAATCGCACCGAGCACGATGCACCATGAAAACGGAACGGCATGGCCCATCAGGGGCAAAATACTCCAGACTGCACCCGCCAGAAGGACCACAGCCAACACCGTTCCAAGGACAGAGAGGGCTGTCACGGACATCAATTTGGCACGCAGGTGCCCGACATCAACCTGCATGGCTCCCGCAAAGAGAAGAAGTGATAACACACCGTTCAGAAGCGCTACGGGTAGATTGATGATCCCCAGCATAGACCGCGACAGAGCCTGCAGATCATAGTCCGGAATCAGCAGGTTCAAAGCCACAACCAGCAGGGATGCCAGCAGCGAAAAGATCAGGACACCGATTGTCGCTGGAACGCGAAACGTGTGGTGATTGAGAATGCTAAAGGCTGCGGCGAGCACGAAAAGCAGGGCAATAAGGCTGATAGTATCCATTATATGATCGCTGGCCCTTCTGATGTTTTGCGTCAAGGAAAACCGGCGTCGGCACCCTAAGCGAAATGCCGGCCACTATGCGAGACCCGGCAGGTATTGACCTATATCCCTGTTACAATCAGTATCTGGGGAGAACGGAATGTTAGTTTGCGGGTAAATGACAGACCTCATTCGAGACCTTATCCTTCGCTGGCGGGATGATCCGGCAGGGACCTATCAGAGTTGGTTCTTGTGGGATGAACGCCTCAAAAACTTCCGGTCTATCCGTCGCGGTCTGCAGCTGGTTGTGGCTGAGATAGCCGCTGGTACATTCGGGGTTGCCTATCGTGGCTCCTCCTTGGAAACAGTTGTACATTCGATTGCTGAGCAGCGTCAGATTTTCAAGGGTGCGGATCATGCATTCTTGTGGAAACCGAAGTTACGCATTCCCGACATCTACGAAAATCCCGCCAATCAGAAAGCATTTGGGCAGCTTCTCGATACCTGTCTGTGCTGCAATACCGAAGAGCATGTAGTCTCGGCCATTCATGCAATCGACGCCAGGAAGATAAAAGGGCTGGGGCCAGCTGTCGCCAATCTGCTGTATTTCCTGCATCCCACGATCATGCCACCTTTCAATACGGCGATCGTGAAGGGCTATAACGCCCTGACCGGATCAAAGGTGAAGCTGGGGCGATGGGAGGAATATCTTGCCATGCGGCAAGGGATACTAAAGCTGAATGCAACCTATCGTGCGCTGCTTTCCAATGATCTTGGTGCTATCGGAGGACTGCTGTTTGATCTCGGAAGCGGACGTTATACAGCGCCGCCTCTCGAAGATAACGAAACAGCACGAAAACTCTGGGAAGCCGATCTTCACCAGGTTAGGGAGCAGAGCGCAAAAGAGGCCCGAACTCTCGCTGCGGAGCGGGAAACAGATCATACTCATACCGAGATTCAGGGATGGCTTCGTGATCTGGGGCTCTCCTTGGGTTACGATGTCTGGATTGCCGCCAATGATCGCAGCCGTCCATGGCAGGACGGCAAGCTGGGGGATGGTTGCCTGTCGGTATTGCCGGGGTTCACGACGGAAACGCAGGGAGCGGAATCCGTGCGTCTGATCGACGTCTTATGGCTTGACCAGGAAAGCCATAGGATTGTTGCAGCATTCGAGGTTGAGCACTCAACGACCATCTATTCCGGTATCGTGCGGATGCTCGACCTTGCTCTCGGGTCAGCGGCGCAGGCTCTGGAAGGGATGTTCCTTGTCGCGCCGGACAAGCGGGAGATTGATGTGCGGGAACAGTTGAAGCGACCGGCTTTCAGCAGGATTGCTGATCTGAAAGTCCGGTATCTGCCTTATGGAGCACTGGAGAAGGATCGTGAGGCAATCAGGCGTTTTGGCCATGGTCTGAAACCGATACAGAGCATTTCCCATCTTCTGACCCCAGTGTGATATCTGCAGTACATCGCCTGTTCTGACGCAAGTTACGATAAGATTGAAGCGACTGCAGCCCACCCTCGCATTGACCCCTTATCGGTCGTATTAGGCTTCGCCTTATTCGCGGCCGTAACCGCGGCTTTCGCCATCGAATCAGCCTCGCCTGCAGTGATCATGATTGGTATCACGATATGGAGGCTGACATTTGGCGAAGTCACGACGTTGCTCCAAACCGCGCTGGCCGATACGGCCAGGAAGACGCCGGGATGATGATCCGGGCCTTTCCAATCTGGAACTTTAGGGTCGTGAAAGAAAGCCTGTTCCAGACCAACATTTTATGATGCGGATATTCCGTCGGCCGCAACACGAAGATGAAGAGCTTGTCCCGGCTGTGGCCGAACATTTTCTGGTGCGGATCATCTCAGGAGAAGCACAGGTCGAGGAACGCGAACTGACAGGTGAATGGACGAAAAGTGAGGCCGGGTCCGGATCATTTTTCCTGACACAGACCGATGCGCCTTACCTCCTGCGCTGGCAGGCTGATCCGGACCGTCCGTTTGAAGTCCTGCATCTTTATCTGGGCCCTACTCTGGTGAACCGCGTCGCCCGATCGTTAGGGCTTAATCCATCACGGCTTTCCATGCGCGAAATTTCCGGTGTTCAGGACGCATTTATCTCTGGCGTTCTGACAGGCCTGACGGCCGAGATCCAGACGACTCATTCGGCCAGTTCTCTATTTGTGAACGGACTTCTGGAAAGTCTGACTGTCCATCTTCTGCGTCATTATGCCCAGACACAGCCTTCGCCCACACCCAGACCCGCACAACTGCCAGCGTGGAAGCTGCGCAAGGCGCTTGATCATATGGAGGCCCATCTCGCCGAACCGTTCGATCTCGATTTTCTGGCCGGGTTGTGCGGGATGAGCCGGTTTCATTTCAGCCGGTCATTCCACAACACCATGGGGCAAAGCCCTTCACGCTGGTTTATCCGGCGGCGTGTGGACCATGCGAAGGACCTTCTATCGCAGACCAACAGGTCCATCATCGAGATTGCCCTGACCAGGGGCTATGAGAGTGCGAGCCATTTTGCACAGATGTTTCGCAGGGAAACCGGCATCAGCCCACGCGACTACAGGAAGCTATGACATCATCGGAATGGATATGACCGTCAAACGGGGATACAGCGAAAGAAGATGCTGCGCGCCAGACACGCGGGGTAAATGACTGCACCCTGATGGTCAAATCGCTGCTCCCGCCATCGACCAAAATTGTCGTCACGCCTCAGCGCGAGCGGGTTTGCAAGGGCGGGATCTGTCGCATTGGTCTTCAGCAAGCCCCTCCTCCTTTTCGCCTATTTCCCGTGTATTTCTTGCGACACATCGCGCTGCCCTTTTCCCGACGATCTGCGGGACAGAAAACGCGCCAGAGCTGGCCCGGTGACCAGAACACAGAAAAATCGGGCGACCTGCATGGCAATGACGAAAGGCATGTCCACTTTTGTGGTCGAGGCGATAATGGAGACGGAATCAGCTCCACCAGGACTGGTTGCAAGATAAGCCGTCAGCAGATCCACATGCGCCAGCCGGGCAAGTATCAATGCAAAGCCGCCACACACCGCAATCAGCGCGAGGATGGAACCCAGCACACGTGGAAAGACACGTCCGGCATAAGCCAGCACATCTGGCGTAAACCGCATGCCGATGCCCCACCCGACCAGGGCATAGGCCGCGACCAGCAGAAGATGCGGCTGTTCGATCGGCAGATGGGCGCCGAGCCTTACGGCCATCCCGATCCCCATCGGCACAAGCAGTCCCCCGGCCGGCACGCGCAGACGGGTGCCCAGGGCGCTCCCTGCCAGCGCGATCACCAGCGCCAGTAAAGCCCCCTGCCATGAGAGGGTCTGTGCCACGACCAGCGGGGCGGACGGCGTTCCGGCCACACGCGCAATAACCGCCGCAATGACGGCGCAGCAGGCCACGCGCAGATACTGCATGAAGGCGACGAGCCGCATATCCGCTCCATATGATTCCGCCATCAGCGTCATGACCGTGGCCGCACCGGGTGACGAACCCCAGATCGCGGTATTGCCGGGTAGCAGGCGCGAGCGTGTCAACAGCCAGCCGAGAAGGGCTGCCGCAGACAGGGTAGAAAACGTACCGGCAACAAAGACCGGCCAGCTGGCTGCCATTTCGTGAAAGATCGAGGCTGAAAGATAGCTGGCGATCATGACCCCGACCACGCCCTGTGCGCCGAGAAAGGCCCAGCGGGGAATACGGACCGCACTACCCCGTGTGGCCAGTACGACCGCCGCCCCCAGTGGTCCCAGCAGCGGCGCGGCCGGCAGGCGTAAGACGGCCAGAAGCATACCGAAAACCAGCGAAAGCAGCGCCAGTAAGCCCCATCGCCCGGTCAGCAGCCACGCTGATGGCCCTACCCTCACTGCTTAACCGCCAAACACGATTGTATCGGAAGGCAGCACGCGTGCAATCCGCGGGAGGATCGAGCGGACGGAAACATCATGAAGGTCTGCTGACAGGCTGGTGCAGAGATCCTCGGCGATGACAATATGGTAGCCAAGTTCCCAGCCGTGCCGTGCGGTGGATTCAACCCCGAAATTCGTAGCAATACCGCCCAGTACGACCGTTCGGATGCCCCGCCTGCGAAGCTGAAGGTCAAGTTCCGTGCCTGTAAATGCCCCCCACTGATGTTTGGTGATGACGATATCGCCAGGTGCTGCCAGCCCGTCCGCCAGGTGCGCCCAGTCCGCTGGCAGGCCGCCTTCCGGCGGGCTTAAGGGCTGGTCGGCCAGACCGGGTGGCGCGTCGGCAAAGTCGGGTGCAAACGCGACCCGAACCAGTACGACCGTAGCACCGGCATCCCGGAAGCAGGCAGCAAGCGATTTACCGCTCTCCAGCACCTGCGACGATGGCCGCGGGGCGGTTGGCAGGGCAAGTATGCCATTCTGCAGGTCAATGAGGACAAGAGCGGTGGTTCGTGGGTCAAATCTGTTCACGGATCGGCGCCTTCCGGGATCTGGATACATGGTCGGGTCAAACATCGACCGGCAATGGAAAATCGGTTATGCGAGGACTGTCTCGCATAAAAGAAAGTTGAGGGTACCCTCGCATTATGTCAAGCCCGCCCCGTTCATCACCACTCGCGCCCAAGCGGCAGCGCGGACGCGACCGCGTTGAAGCGATCCTTACGGCCGCGACAACGGTCTTTGGCGAGAAATCTTACGAGGCGGCGACAATGACCGAGATCGCTGCCCGCGCCAGCACGGCAATTGGTTCGCTCTACCGTTTTTTCCCGACCAAGGACGTGCTGGCCGCCGCAGTACTCGAACGCTACGGCGCGCGGCTCCTGCATGCCCTGGATGAGTTGGTCGACCGCGATCCGCCGCTGTCGCCACGTGATGCAGCAGAAGGACTGCTGGACATCATCCAGCGTCTGCGGACGGAACGCTCAGTCGTCCTTTCCCTGCTCGACAGCGGGATTACCCTGCCAGATGGGACAGGAACGCTCCGCAAGGCGCTGATCGGGCGCATGAGCCAGCTGTTGTCACGGCTGGGTGGTTTTCCGGGGCCACATGACGAACGGGCCGTGATGCTGCTGCATCTGGTCAAGACGATCTTTGCCCTGCCACAGGATCATTCGGCCCCCCGCCCGGCCCAGGACAAGGAAGCCGTTACGGTGCTGCGGCTCTATCTGGAACATGCTGCCGCTTCCCGCTGATCCGGGTCAGAGGTCGCTCCGTAACCTCTGAATCCGCACACAACCAATCGGTATCTCCAGCGATCGCGTCATCTGAATCGAACGGGTCTGCTTTTCAAAGCATAACTGACTATAATGCGGTGAAAATCGCGCTTTGACTCTCCAACTGTTTCGCGAAGGTCAGAGAAACGCATCAAGCCAATGCAACAGTTCTACCGGAGCTTCCTCCTGCGGACTATGACCACAGTCGATCGCGTATCCCCGCACGTCCACGGCTTTTTCGCGCCATGTCTCGACAACATCATATAACGCGCCCACGGTGCCACGTGCGCCCCACAGAGCCAGTAATGGGGCCTCAATCCGCTTGTCTGCATCAGCTGCATCATGGACGAGGTCGATGCCTGCTGCAGCGCGGTAGTCTTCGCACGCTGCATGGCGCATTGCCGGGTCGGCGTAGCATCGACGATATTCGGCCATGACACGCGGATCGACCGATCCTGGTATCTTGATCTGTCCTGCAATGTGGCTTTCGAGAAAAAAGTCTGGATCCCCACTGATCAGCCTTTCAGGCAAGGGGGCGGCCTGGATCAGAAAAAACCACCAGAAATAGCGTCGGGCGAATTCCATATTGGTCCGGGCATACATCGTTGCTGTCGGTGCGATATCGATCAGCACCAGTTTTTCCACCGCTTGCGGTGCATCCAGCGCCATGCGGTGCGCCACCCGTCCGCCCCGGTCATGCCCGACAACCATGAACCGTTCAAATCCAAGCTGGTGCATGACGCCAACCAGATCAGCTGCCATGGCCCGCTTGGAATAGTTGGCGTGATCCTTCCCACCTTCAGGCTTGGCGCTATCACCATAACCCCGCAGATCTGGGGCCACGATGGTAAAACGTTTCGCCAGTGCGGGCGCAACCTTATGCCAGGTCAGATGCATCTGCGGATGACCATGCAGCATGAGCAGCGGCGGTCCGTTTCCGCCGGTAGCCGTGCGGATCCGCACGCCATTCACCTCGATATCCCGCCAGCTAAAGCCCGGCAATAGATCGGGGAATTTCCTGATTGCGGTCATGCTTTCACCTGCATTCGTCCAGTGGCACACAGCAAAAAAGCAGAATATCAGGAAACCAGTATTTCCCCTGATGAAGACCTGTTGATTATCTCCCTGCCGCGACTCACAACGGCGTCACTGGGTAGATCAGTTGGGATATCCGAGAGGGTCGATTCGCAGAGTCTGCGGAAATAGACAGGGCCATGTCACGCGTGATCACGGACGTCAGCCCCCAGTGTAACCACAACATCCAGATGAGGACTTTGGCGGGCGTAGCCCACGCCACGACATTATCCCGACAGACCGTAAAACGTACATCGACGGAGCCAGCGTCTCAACGCGCCACCCGACCAAGTGAAAGTTCTGAACACCTGTTCCAGGCTACATTCCCGCCAGAGTCCTCATGGAGTTTCTTTCAGAGGCAAAAACTGAGGACTCTGGCGGGAACATGCGACGCGCAAGGTTAATTTCTGAGATATGCCGGAAATCTGGAGCCGAAATAGATCGCAAAACGGTCCTCGAAGTGAGGACTCTAGCGGGGTTTTGTGCGCCAAAAACAGGTTCATCCGCCGAACATCAAGGAAAATCGGGCTGTTAGAAGCCTCCTAACCTGAAAATTTCTCAGTTTTGAGGACTTTGACGGGGGCCAAATTAGCGCTATCTGCAAATCGAGGACTCTGACGGGAAACTTGATGCCTTCAGAGATACCGATTCGCTACACCTCCCTTTTGCGAGGTGACCAACAGGGGACTGAGGACTGTAGCGGAAAAACTGAGGACTCTAGCGACACGTGCTTACGGAGCAAGCACGATTCGCATAAGTTATCCCGAGGACACTAACGGGACAAACTAATATTAGAATACAATTATCTTTAACTAGTATTAGATCCCGCTACAGTCCTCAGAGACATTCTGAACAAATCCGTGCATCATGGACGCAGAATCGAGCCAACATACATATGCCTAGGGGAGCCATGATGGCGGAAGTGCATGACTTGCTTCAGGAGCATGGTCGACAGCATGTACTCCAGCTGGACATGGACCGCCGTGTCGTTGATGCGGCCGCCGCATATCTGACGGACGAAGATGCCGGACTAGGTTTCATGTATAGCGGCTGGGCACAAGCACCGCTCCCACATAAAAAACAGCCCGACTCTGCACCTTGGCAGGTTCGCACCGACAGAGTTACCCTTCTCGTAGAACCAGGTCGACGAACACTTCCGAATGGGGAACTTCAATGGATTGGTGTCCCATACGGAAGTCGAGCAAGACTTATACTGCTATATCTACAAACCGAGGCTCTAAGAACCCAGAGTCGCGAAATTGAGCTCGGAAAGTCGCTTCGCGACTGGCTTAAGAAGATGAACATCTCTCCTGGCGGCAAAACGATAGCCGACGTAAGAGAGCAGGCACTCCGCATCACGCGCTGTCGTCTCACTTTCGAGGTCCAACAAGCAGGAAAGTCAGCATTAGTACAACAACTTATAGTCGACAAAGCACTGTTTACGGAAGATGGCGAGGACTCTAGCGGGGGACAACTTTTAGCGCGGACGAAGCTAAGTGAAACATTCTACGATCAGCTTCGTCGACATCCTGTTCCTATCCAGGAATCCGCAATTCGAGCGATCAGTAAACACTCGATGGCTTTAGATATATATTGCTGGCTTGCATATCGGCTGCATGTCCTCCAGAAGGACACGCCAATCACTTGGAAGGGTCTTCACGCCCAGTTCGGCGCTGGCGTAAAACGCCTAGACCATTTCCGTGATACCTTCTGCGCTCAACTCAACCTGGCACTAGCAGTATATCCAGAGGCGGCAGTCAAACTGAGTGCTGTGGGCCTAACGTTAGTTCCCTCACCTCCACCTGTTGAGCCAAAACGCACGGTAGTCGCGTTTCCTAGGTCCCGCTAAAGTCCTCACTCAACGTAGACGATGAAAACGTCTGCGTCGCATAGAGGCAAATCAGTAGACTAATTGCGGACGAACAGTCGAAGATAGCCGCATCGGGCTGAAACCTTCAAACTGTCGACGGACCCGCTCTTTGTCGACAAGGTTCGGGATATTGTCGGTCTTTACATGTCGCCACCGAACCGCGCGATCGTGCTGTGCGTCGACGAGAAATCCCAGATCCAGGCGCTGGACCGCGAACAGCCCGTCCTGCCCATGGTACCGGGCGTGCCGGAACGACGTACCCATACCTATCTCCGGAACGGTACGACGTCGCTGTTTGCAGCCCTCGACATCGCAACAGGTGCGGTAATCGGCAAATGCTACAAACGTCATCGTACCACGGAATTTCTCGACTTCCTGAAACGTATCGACGCTGAGATCCCTGATGACCTGGATGTTCATCTCGTGATGGATAACTACGCCACACATAAAACGACCACGATCAAGACGTGGCTCGCGCGCCGCCCGCATTGGCATGTTCACTTCACACCCACCTCGGCTTCCTGGATCAATCAGGTAGAGCGCTGGTTCGCCGAACTGACGCGCAAGCAACTCCAGCGCGGCGTGCATCGGTCAACAACCGCACTCGAAGCCGACATCACAACTTTTATCGACGCACATAACGAAAATCCAAGGCCGTATCGGTGGGTCAAATCAGCCGACCAGATCCTCGCCTCGGTGAAGCGCTTTTGTCACAAGACAATGAGCCGAACTTCAGATTCAGGTGACTAGTACTAGGCACTCTCGCGTGTAGTCGTCCTCAACGGTCAGCACGCGGAAGCGACATCCGTTGTCCAGCGCGAATTAGGACCGTCGGGCACCGGCGTCGGCGAGTAGGTGCCCATTTCCTATTTCTGGCCACCACACTAATGGACCGACAACCCTTCCTTGCGATACAACCGGAACAGCTTCTTGTGGATCAGGATTACTCCTTCGCATTCCAGAAAGATGTGCCGACCCTGATAGGGAAACTGGCATCGTTGCTCACGCAAGGTGGCGCGGTAGGCCGCGCACCTCGGTATCGCATGAACGGTACGACGCATAGCGCCACGTCCTTGGGTCGACGGTGATGAGACTACGGGCCCGTCCCCGCCGTTGCGAGTAATCCCGTTTGGACACCGCCTTAGTCAGAGCACTACGCCGTAATGCCGGGCGTCTCACGAGTTTCCTACTTGCTGCTCCTCAAGCCCACCGTATTTCGATCGTCTTGTGTAGAGGGTCGCGTTGCCGATCCCGTAATAGATGCAGGTGTTGGCCTCCTAATGCTCTCTCGAAACTTTTACTCGTCACCGATAAGTTCATCGATTTCACGTAAGCGCTTTCGGATGGCAACAAGCTGTTCCAGCATTTGGCGCCTGGTGGATCTAAGGCGCCGCGCCTCTGTTACGAGCGCGGCAAAATCAACATGAGATGCAGGCCGCTTGATTGACTTTCGGAATGCTATGATTGCAGAACGAGACGCGCTGGGTCCGACTAGGCCCTTTTCGCGCGCCGCTTCAAGCTCCTCTGGTCCCAGCAAAGTCAGCTGATACGCTGCACTATATGAACCCGGTAGTAACGTCTCGCTAATTCGGCCACTATCCACCATGCTTGCGATCCGACGCAACTGGGAGGCCACCGGTTCGGAGAAAGGGAAAAAGCGTTCGAAACTGGCTTTAAGACGGTTTTTTTCTTCTCTCGAAAAAAGTGCATTTTCTAGCGTATTTAATGCTCGGCCGATTTCCAGAAAGGAACGCGCAGCCTTTTCCCACGCAGATGTTACGGCGCGCTGGGTATCAAGAATGATCCGGATGCGGCCCTCGTCCTTCGCAAGGTCCGTTCCGGAAAATACTGATGCAATTGTCTCCAAGGTTTCAGAAGATACGGTGGTGAGTTCATGTAGCTCGCTAGGACGCGCATCAGATGGCTGTATTTCGTCAGCATCAAGGCCCTGCAAGGCTCGCAGCGAGATGCCGCGCGTCGAATTGGCTTTGCTCACAGGTCCAACTCCTGTCGCAAGTATGACCAGAGTGCGCCAAACGCTTCCGCGTTTTTGGGCCGACTTAGATCCATGACGCCTAACCCTTTACCATTTGCGAGTGATATTTCCTCTGCTTGGGCGATTTCTACGGGACACACGGGGCCGACATTTAGCAATTTGGAGCGGATAGTCGCGTAGGAACGAGTTCGAATATTCGCCCGATTAATGATGAACGCTGCTTTCGCACCGCTCTGTTTCAAATGGCGCATCCACGGTATCACGCTGTCTAAATCGTCTTGGCTTTGCTGGCATGGAACCAGAACAAAATCAGAACCTTCACACAAGCCCAAGATTGCTGTCATGTTGATTTCGATCGAGGGCGGCGTGTCGATGACAATAAAATCGGCGGAGGATTGCCTCGCCATTTTCAGGGTAGACCGCCAGTCATCAAGGGACGCGCGATGTACAGGAATATGGGACACGGCCGGAATACTCGCACGGACGCGTTCCCTGCGTTCCGCCCATGTGGCTAGAGTTGCCTGTTTATCCATATCCAGTCCTAATACTTGTCTGCCAGATTGAGCAGCTAAAACAAGTATATTCCGGGATAACGACGATTTTCCAACACCACCCTTTGGCGATGATAGCATCACGATGGATTGTTTTGATGGAGAGGGATGTTTTGTCATTGGGACCTTATCGATGCAGGAGTTCCGCGGACCGCCACCGTATAGAAGGAGTTTTTACAGGACAGCTTTCTGAAGACAAGAGAAGAGTTCCAAATCTTTTACGCCGTAAAAATTTTACCGCGTAAAACGCTTTTGTCTGTTGATTTGGTGCGTTGCTTGCGCAGGACGTATCGTCCGGGGTCACAGTTAGATTACCTATGGTCGGGAGCGCCAGAGCTTTGAGCCGATTGCCCGTTGTTTGCCGAAGAGGAACGGCCAAAAAAAGGTCTAAATAAGACAAAACTGCACCAGATCGGCCAGCGCGCCGCAAGGGGTAGCTCCTCCCCGTGCTCGGCGTCTGCGTCGCCTGCGCGCGGGTCCGGTGCTGCCGCTACGCGGCACCCTTGCCCCGCACTGCCCGACCCGGTTGCAATGAGAGCTGAAGGAAAGAGTAATCAGGCGACACAACCTGATTAGCACGCCCGTTCCTGACATCCCGAAAACCTGACCCGGAAACATCCCGGCCTGCAGAAGCAGCGCCGGGTGCCGGCGTTTGTACGGAGCACGGCCATGTCGTTCCAGCTCAACCTCTTCGGCACAACCGCTCTCGCAGATACCCAGAACGACCTTTTCTGGGGCGAACTTGAAGGCGAAGACGGCGCGTCCTCCGTCCCGCCTGCCACACCGGCCGCGATGGTCCTTCCCAAGATCGACTTTCATATGGTGGCCGACCGAGGCCTCGCTGACACCTGGAACCAGCGGGCCCGTGACAATGCACTGGCTATCGCGCTGCTCAAGGAGATCGAAGAAGCAGATCGAAACGCCGCGTCCCCCGAACAGATCGTCCTGTCACGCTTCATCGGCTTTGGAGCAGGAGAACTGGCGAACAACCTGTTTCCATCGGGAAGCGATAGCACCCGCCCAGGCTGGGAAGAGATTGGCGAGGCGATCAATGCCTCCACAACAGACGTTGAAAGGGCAGGACTGAAGCGCGCGACACAATATGCGCATTTTACGCCTGAACTGATCGTGCACGCACTCTGGAACAAAGTGCTGCAGATGGGCTTCAGAGGCGGTTCCGTGCTTGAACCCGGCTGTGGGACCGGTCTTTTCATCGCAGCCCGACCGGAAACGCTCGAGGGACGCATCGCCTTTACCGGGATCGAGAATGATCCGATTACGGCAAGGATTGCACGCAGGCTCTATCCGAACCAGTGGATCCGCAGCGAGGATTTCACGACAGTGAAGCTCGCAGACGGGTATGACCTTGCGATCGGTAATCCACCCTTTTCCAATCGCACCGTGCGTGGCCCGGAAGGTCTGGGGCGGCTTGGCCTGAGCCTGCATGACTTTTTCATCGCCCGATCCATCGAAGCACTCCGCCCGGGCGGCATCGCAATGTTCGTGACGTCCCGCCATACGCTGGACAAGACGGACAGCACCGCGCGCCGGACCATCGCCGAGATGGCTGACCTCGTGGGGGCGGTCCGGCTCCCCGCCGGGGCAATGCGCGATGACGCCGGCACGGACGTGGTGGTGGACGTACTGGTGTTACGCAAGCGCATGATCGGCGACATGGCCGATGACGAGACCTGGCTGGAAACCGACGCCCTTACGGATAGCGACCAGGGTAACGGTCCACTCCTCGTCAATCGCTACTTTCTCGACCATCCGGAGCAGGTGCTTGGCCATCACGGCTGGACCACCACCCAGTTCGGTCCCGATTACACATGCGACGCGCGTGCCGACGGCAGGCTCGATGTGATGTTGCCCGGGGCCCTGAGCCGGATCGGGCAGGACGTGCGCTTTCCGGAACCCCTGGACCAGCGTATTGTCCGGCCGGTGGGAGCCGGTGTGCTGGTCGGCACGGCTGCCGATGGCGCCCAACTGAAAGAGGGCTCCTACTTCGTCACGAAAGGCGTCCTGCAGCAGATCTGCGACGGACAGGCCACCACGGTCGCCATCAGGAAGGGGGATCAGAAGGATGGCCTCTTCCAGAAGCATGCCCGGATCATTACCGCGCTGATACCCGTCCGGGATGCGGCACGCGCGGTCCTGCGGGCGCAGATGGAGAACCTGCCCTATGGACGCCTGCAAGGTGACCTGAAGCGTGCCTATTTCAGCTTTGTCCGACAGTTCGGGCCGATCAACCTGATGAATGTGACGGTCCGCATCGATCCAGAAACCGGGGTCGAAAACGAAACCCAGCGGCGGCCGAACCTTACGCCATTTTACGATGATCCCGACGTCTGGCTGGTCTCGTCCATCGAGGAATACGACGAGGCGACACAGAAAGGCCGGATGGGACCGATTTTCTCGGAACGGGTCATTCATGCGCCTGTCGAACCCGAGATCCATTCCGCCCACGACGCCCTGGCCGTCTGCCTGCATGAAACAGGCAGTGTGGAAATGCCGCGGATCGCGGAACTGATGGGACAGTCCGAAGCTGAGGTCGCGGCCGCATTGGGGGACGCGGTCTATCTCGATCCGGTACGAAGCGTGGATGGTCGCGATATCTGGGTCACGGCTGATGAAATGCTCTCCGGCGCCGTGCGGACCAAGCTGGAAGAGGCACGCGATGCAGCCCGGATCGATGGGCGCTACGCCCGGAACGTCACGGCGCTGGAAGCCGTCCAGCCAGCCGATCTGCGTCCGTCGGAGATCACCGCGCGCCTTGGCGCTCCCTGGTTGCCGGTCAGCGACATCATCGCCTTTACCGCCGAAGTGCTCGGGGTCGAAACGGTCATCTATCACGCGCCTGCGGTCGCCTGCTGGACCGTGGAGAAACGGGCGTTCATGGGCAAGGCCGAGGCGACGTCAGTCTGGGGAACGGAACGGCGACATGCCGGCGAACTGCTGGAAGATGCCCTGACGCAGGCATCGCCAAAAATATGGGATGTCTGGCGTGATGGCGATGGCAATGAGCACCGCGAACTGAACACACAGGAGACGGAAGCCGCAAAGGAAAAACTGGCGGCGATCAGGCGTGCGTTCGAGACATGGGTCTGGCAGGATAGCGATCGGGCCGAGCGGCTGGTCCGGCTGTACAATGATACTTACAACAATCTGGTTGCACGCGCGTTTGATGGCTCCCATCTGCGCCTGCCCGGTGCAAGCACCACGATCAGCCTGCGCCCCCACCAGAAACGGGTCATCTGGCGGATCATCGCCGCGGGCGGCACGTATATCGCGCACGCGGTCGGCTCCGGAAAGACCTTCTCGATGGTTGCGGCCGTCATGGAGCAGAAGCGGCTTGGGCTGATCAGCAAGGCGATGATCGCCGTCCCCGGTCACTGCCTCGCCCAGATGGCCCGCGAATTCCTCATGCTCTACCCGACCGCACGGATCCTCGTCGCCGACGAGACGAACTTCGTGAAGGCAAAGCGCCAGCGGTTCCTCGCCCGGGCCGCGACCGGAAACTGGGATGCGATCATCATCACGCATGATGCATTCAGGTTCATCCCGGTAGAGGGGAATTTCGAACGCCAGATGATCGAGGCGCAGATCGCGTCTTACGAGGAAGTGCTGGAAAGCGTCGACGCGGCCGACCGCCTGTCGCGCAAGCGGGTCGAGAGCATGAAGGAGAAGATGCAGGCGAAGCTGGAAGGCCTTGCCGCTCGAAAGGATGATCTCGTGCATCTGGGAGAGATCGGCATCGACCAGATCCTCGTTGATGAAGCGCAGCAGTTCCGGAAGCTGAGTTTTGCAACCAACCAGTCCGACCTCAAGGGGGTCGATCCGAACGGCTCGCAGCGGGCCTGGGATCTCTTCGTAAAGACGCGCTACCTGGCGGCAAAAAATCCGGAACGTCCGCTGATCATGGCGTCCGGCTCCCCGATCACCAATACGCTCGCCGAAATGTGGACGGTCAGCCGCTATATGGATATTGAGGCGCTGCAGAAGCGCTACCTGCATGAATTCGATGCCTGGGCAGCCAATTTCGGCGAAACCCGTACCGAACTGGAACTGCAGCCAAGCGGGCTTTACAAGCCGGTCACGCGCTTCACCGAGTTCGTCAACGTAGCCGACCTCATGGCGATGTATCGCGACTTCGCGGATGTCGTGCAGCACGATGACCTGCGCCAGTACGTGAAACTGCCTGCGATCCGGGGCGGACGCCGCGAGATTATTGTCGCGCCGACAAACGATAACTTCAGGGCCTACCAGAAGACGCTGGCGGCCCGCATCAACGCTATCGAAGCACGCCAGGGGCGTCCCCAGAAGGGCGATGACATCCTCCTGTCCGTCATCACGGATGCCCGTCATGCCGCGATCGACCTGCGCTTCGTCGCCCCTCTCGCCGCGAATGATGACACGTCGAAGCTCAACCTGTTGATCGGGAACGTGTTCCGGATCTGGCAGGAGACATCAGAAAGCCGTTACAGCGATCCTGAAACCGGTCGGCCGTACGACCTGCCGGGGGCGGTGCAGATGATCTTTTCGGATCTGGGCACCGAGAGCGCGATGGAGACACGCGGTTTTTCCGCCTACACGTGGATCCGCGATGAACTGATCCGCCTGGGCGTGCCGCGCGCGGAAATCGCGTTCATGCAGCACTACAGGAAGAGTGCGGCGAAGCAGAAGCTGTTTGGTGATCTCAATGCCGGCCGCAAGCGGATCCTGATCGGCTCGACGGCGACCATGGGCACCGGCGTCAACGCCCAGCAGCGCCTCAAGGCCCTGCACCATCTCGACGTGCCGTGGCTGGTCTCCGACATCATCCAGCGCGAGGGCCGCATCGAGCGGCAGGGCAACCAGCACGCGGAAATCGAACTCTACGCCTATGCCCAGCAGGGTTCTGTTGACGCGACCAACTGGCAGCTCCTCGAACGCAAGCAGCGCTTTATTGGCCTTGCGATGTCAGGTGACCGTTCCATCCGGCGGATCGAGGACATTGGCGGGGAAGGGGGAAACCAGTTCGCCATGGCCAAGGCGCTCGCCTCAGGCGATGCCCGGCTGATGCACAAAGCCGGGCTGGAGGCCGATCTTGCGCGGCTCGAGAGGCTGGCGGCCGCCCATTATGACGACCAGTTCGCCGTAAAACGTGCCATCGACCGGGCCGAGCGTGAGATTGCGGGCGCGGAGCGCCAGATCCCGCTCATCGAGGCGGATATCGCCAGCCGTCAGCCCACGAAGGGGGATGCGTTCGTATTGCGCAGGAACAAGGGGGACCTCACCGAGCGCGAGAAGGCCGGGTCATGGCTCCTGTCCCAGGTCCGCCTGGCGGCGAAGAACGGTGAGGCAGGGGTCTGGAACCTCGGACGCATCGGTGGGTTCGCCGTCATGTGCGAAGCTGGGCCAGGCCGTCGCGTGTACTACGAAAAGCGCGCGGTCGACGTGACGCTGTTTGTGGAAGCACGCTCGGGTCGCATTGAGATCGCCGTCGAGGACGACACGAAGGGCCTTGGGCTGACGTCGCGTCTCGAGCATGCGCTGCTTCGGATCGACGACGCGCTCCGTGACGCAATCCGGATGCGGGAGGAAGCGCAGCGTCGCCTGCCATCCTACCGGGCCCGTCTGGGCCTGCCGTTCGCGGAACAGGCGATGCTTGATGAAAAGCGCGCCGAGCTGAAAGCGCTGGAAGACGATCTGGCGGCGACCGCGACCGATGAAGACCCGGTGCATGACGACACCGAGGACAGGGAGAAGGAAAAAGAGGCGGCAGCCTGAGAAGGGCTGCCATCTCCGGTCAGGCGCCGCAAGGGGTGGCGCCTCCCCGTGCTCGGCGTCTGCGCCGCCTGCGCGCGGGTCCGGTGCCGCCGCTGCGCGGCGCCCTTGCCCCGCCAGCCCGGTGCTGGCCGCCGGAGTGCATCAGGAAAGGCGTCCTGAGAACACGGAGTAAAAACCATGGAACTGCGCGAAGTTGATCCGAAAACCCTGCTCGACAACCCCGAAAACCCGCGGAAATCCGCGCCCAACGAGGCGGAAGAGCGCCAGCTGGCGCTGAACGTCAAGGCCGTCGGGATCATCCACCCGCCTCTGGTCCGCGAAACCCCGGGCGGCCTGATGATCGTTGCAGGGCATCGCCGCCGGCGTGCCGCGGTCAAGGCCGGCCTGAAAACCATTCAGGTGACGGTGGCAGGCGATGATGCGGAACTGGACCGGATGCGTGCCGCGTCGGAGAACATGATCCGTCAGCCCATGACCCAGGTTGAACAGTGGCGGGTTGTCGCCAGGCTCCGGGAGGAAAAAAAGTGGAATGACACCGCGATCTGCAAGGCGCTGATGCTCACACCGGTGCAGCTGAAGCAGATCGGCCGCCTGTCTGCCATCCTGCCTGAGATTCTGGCGTGGATCGAGGCGGGCAAGGGGCCCGGCAATCGTGAACTGGCGAGCATCGCCCTTGCGTCCACCGCGCTGCAGGAACAGGTCTGGGGCCATTTCGGGTTTCCGGTTGGCTCGTCGCCGCCCGAGGATGTCGAAGCCTGCGAAGATGAGGGCGAGCAACAGCCCGACGGAAATTGGGAACCCGGTGCTGCCATCCCCGATTGGGACCGGATTGCGTCAGCCCTGCGGCAGGACCGTTTTTATGCAATCGAGGCCTCGTTTGATGACGCCATTGCAAAAAGCTGCCGGATCGCCTGGCAGGAAGATCTGTTCGGTGAAGCCGGGAAGGACGGCCGTTATACCGATGACGGCTTCGCCTATGAGAAGGCGCAGCGCCAGTGGCTGGGTCAGAACACGCCTGAAGACGCATTGATCCTGCAGAGCGACGAGAACGGCGAGCCGATCTTCGAACCCGGCATGGTGCGGATCTACTGGCAGCGCGAGGGCGCCACGAAATTCTTCTGGCTCGATCATCGCCTGAAGGTTCGCGAGGGCTGGTGCGTCCTGCCGGGCAGCGAGGCGGCAGGCCGCGTGACGCCGTCCGCCGTCATTGAAGCCCTGCCCGAAGGGCCACGGGAACGGCCCGATATCTCGGGGCGCGGTTTTGACATGATCGGCAGTTTCCGCACCCAGGCGCTGCATGCCGCATTGGACGGCATGCGGGGCTCTGCCGATCCATGGGTCCTGGTCGGGCTGATGATCGCGGCCCTCAACGCGCAGAATGTCCGGGTGGACGGGGATTCCAACGCGCACTACCCGCAGCGCCGTCCGTCACGCCGGCTCGTGGCTGCCGCCGGACTGTTCCAGGATGGCGAGATGGCGCTGGACGAGGCGCTCCTGCGTGGCGCTGCTGTCGACGTGCTCAAAGCCGTTCTGTCCTGCGAGAAGAACGCGACGAATAGTGGCGACTGGGGTGTCCTGGTCGGCCATATCGTGAAAGCGGACGACCATCTGCCTGTCATGGCGGATGAAGACTTCCTGAAAACGCTCAGCAAGTCCGGCATCACGAAGGCCATAAAGGCGGAAGGTATCCTGCCGCGCAATACCGGTAAGGAAATGCGCCGCGCCCTGATGGACCATGTCGGGCAGGGGATCTGGGTGCATCCTGCTGCGCGTTTCCAGGTCGATGTCGCAGCGCTGAACGCCACCTTCGCGGAAGCGCTTGCCCCACCATCCGGAGCGGATGACGATGATGGGGAACTGGAGCATGACGACGATATCGACCCGGAAGACGACGTGGATGCTGGTGCGCGGACTGATGGCCCGGGAACCGATGATCCTGCCGCGACGGGCATTGAGCTCGATGAAGTGACTGACACGCCCACAGACCTGGCGGCAGATCAGGGGGATGAGGTGCCGCATGGCAGGGCGGAAAGTCCGGCTCCGCCATCGCAGACACCAGAAGAATTCCTCAGGACGCATGTTGAGTTTGTAGGCTTCAGCTGAGCGAGGCTGTTGCCGTCGTACGGCTCTGGCTCACGGCCCGTCGCCCCTAGTGGTGACGTCGGGCGGTGAGCCAGCAACGGCCTCTGGCAGGACGTCGACCGCGAAATTCTGCGATGCGCCCCAACCAGGCTTATCCGGAACGTCAGGTTACGCGTTCACCTGCGTCGGCGAAGGAGAACCGTGATGACCGATGAATACATGACGGAAAAGCGTCTGATCGGCAGGTATGTGGTTGAACTGGGTTTCCACCCGGATGGTGGGGTTCTGATCCGGACGCCTGAAATCTATCCGCCCGCGGCCCGCCGATGGCGGGGACCCTATGAGAGCGTGGAGGCGGCAGTAGTCGAATTTTCCGCTTTCACGGCGGTTCCCAGAGTCACGTCGGCCGAGCTGGCCCGGCTGAGAGAGCGCGGCTCTGTCACCGAAATCTGCGGAAAGGACGTGATGGTGTGGCACTGCCCATGGCGGGAAGCCAAGACACTGAGCGAATTTGTCCTGGTAAGGGAGGACGGCAATGCCTGATTTTCGTGTCACGCTGGTTGAGCGCCTGTTTGAAGCGGATGCCGGCGATTTTAGGGTCACGGCGACGGACGCCGAGGCGGCTGCGCGGATCGTTCTCGATGCGGTCCCCGACAGTGCGGACTCTGACGGGATCCGGACCACCATTCTGCCTGACGGTCAGGAAGTGGACCTTGAGGTCGAGGAAGTCGTCCATGGCGAGATCGTGGCCATGGTCCACGATGCCGGGACCGGCGTGCTGCAGGGACAGTTTGGGTTTTCCCTTGTTTTCAGCCCGGGCCGAGAGGCCGCCGCCGTTCTCGCCAGGGTGATGGATCGTGTCCTTGCGGATGACGGTGAGCGGGACACTCATGCAGCCTGCGTGGTGCTGCGCCGGTATCTGCACGAATACCTGAACGCGGACGCATAGGAAAAGCAGGAAGGCACAGGAAAAAATATGCCCGAAGGGCCATCGCGCCTCAAACGGTGGCTCTTGTCCCGCTCCGCGGGCCTGCGATGCCGGCGCACGCGCCGCGTTTGACCCGCGATATCCCTTCGGACCGCCAGAAGACATTCAGACAAGGAGAATGTCCATGATGACCGCAAGCCTGTCATCCCGCCAGGGAACTGTCGTGCCGGAGCCCGGAGAGAGACCTGACCTGGCGGGTTATGATCACGTCATCGTCGCCTGTTCCTTTGGCAAGGATTCCCTCGCCAGTACGCTGCATCTGCTCGAAAAGGGCGTGACGCCCCAGCGCATCGAGTGGTGGCACCATCTTGTGGACGATGACGGGGACGTTTTTGACTGGCCACATGTGCCCGATTACGGGCGGCATCTGGCTGCAGCCCTTGGCGTCAGGCTGTATTTTTCCGCGCGCCGGGGCGGGATCGTGCGGGAAATGCTGCGCGAGAATGCGCCGACCGCACCGGTCTGGTTCGATACGCCGACAGGGCGGGTCACTGTCGGTGGCAAGGGACCGCCCAATACACGACGCCGCTTCCCGCAGGTTTCGGCGAACCTGTCGGTCCGCTGGTGTTCCCCATACGCCAAGATCATGGTTGCGGATGGCGCCCTGCGGAACCAGGCGCGCTTCAGTCATGCCCGGACCCTGTTTGTAACCGGAGAACGCGCGGCGGAATCCGCGAACCGTGCCCGTTACGCTGTCTTTGAGCGGCACCGGGCAGACTGTCGTGATGGTCGGGCCCGACGGCATATCGATCACTGGCGCCCGGTACATGCCTGGAGTGAAGCGGCTGTCTGGCAGATCCTGCGTCGGCATGGCGTGATTCCGCCGCTTCCCTATCAGCTCGGGTTTGGCCGTCTGTCCTGCCTGGCATGTGTATTCATGTCTGCCGATCAGGCTGCAACGCTGCGTCACATGGACCCGGATCGGTTCGCCCGGCTGTGTGAGTGGGAACGCGCATTTGGCTGCACCATCCGACGCGACCGGGACCTCGGCACGCTGGCCAGTGGCGGCACGGTCTACGGCCCCGTGCGCCGGTACCCCGATCTGGTGCGCCGCGCGCTCTGCCACCGCTGGCGTGGCCGTGTCCTCACATCCCCCGAACAATGGGTCATGCCCGCCGGCGCATTCGGCGACAGCACCGGGCCGGTCTGACCCGCCTCATCTTCCAGCAGGGAGAAACCCGATGTTAGCGCCTTTCCAGATCCGGAAATTCCTCGACCTGAGCACCGGTCACCTTCCCCTGTCGGACCGTGGACACCTTGAGAGATATGCAAGGTCAGGTGGTTCCTTTGGCCTCACCTGCCTGTCCGGCCCGCACGGATGGTTTGTCCATGTCCCGCTGGATCCATACTCCCATGATTGGCCGGGGTCGCGGTCACTGCGGGCCATTCTTGCCCTGGCCCGGAATCACGACTGTGATTATGTCCTGTTTGATGCGGACGGCCCGGTCGATGCTTCGCTTCGTTTCTTTGATGACGATGAAGATGAATGATCGGCAACGGCATCGGGGGGCACTTCGGGCCAGATGCGCCAGTTTTCATTTCTTGAGGCGGTATACTTCGGTGTTCCGCCTTTTTTGTGTCCCAGCAAGGGGCTCATACAAAGGAATACTGCCATGAAACTTCATTTCGACCGTGCCCTGGTGGCGCGTCTTCTTGCGCATGCGCAAGCCGCGAGCGAACATTCCCCTACCTATGATCAGCTTGTTAACCCGGCCTTTCTCAAGGCTGGCGTGTCGTCGCGCCATCCGACCGGTGTGGATGTCGACCGTACCAAAATACCGGCAGGCCTCATGCTGGTTGGCGATCATGGGGTGTACCTGATGTCGAATGGTTATCCGGGCTTCAGTGACGCCGAGGGTCAGGCGAACCTTGTCGCCTATGCTGTCGAAGCGGACCCGCGCACATGTCCTGACGACTGGTACGATGTCAAACGCGTATCGTTTGGCGGTGACGATGGCGCGGAATTTCTTTCTGCCAACACCATCCGCAAGGCACTGGAGGCGACTGCGGGCAGTCGTTTGTGGATTGATGTCACGCCTGCGCAGATCAGTTGCCCCTATCTGGCATCCCCGAAAACACCCTGACGCGAACAAGCATATGGCGGATATCGCGAGGACTATTCTTTATTAACGTAAGCAAAAATGTGGATAACGGGCGAGGTCTGGGCGTAAAAAATAATAAAAATCATGGTAAATACGATCGGAAACGCCATGCTTAACAAGCCTATAGTAAGGAATTCCCTGTCATTGTTCTGCTTACGACATGGTTTTCAACGTCCGGCCCGCTTCATTTCCGATAACGAGTGCGGGTATGTGCCCGTGCCTGAGCAACTGAGGGAACTCGCCATGACTGAGAACTTCGAACGAAGCTTTGCGGAGCATGCAGAGCGGTTACTTCGCCATGAAAAAGCATGCAATCAAGCTTCAGCGCAAAATCGCAGGATCATCTTTGAAGCGCTTTCGGTATCCAGGATTACAGCCGTTACAGTGTCGTTTGACGGTGAAGGAGATAGCGGCCAGATCGAGGAGATTGCTGTTGTGCCTGAAGGGGAGGATACACTGCTCGACGTCCTTGTCGATGCGGTGACGGCGAGGTGGACTGATTGCGAGATTGTCTCGGAACGTACTCCCCTGCGGGATGTCATCGAACAGGTCTGTTACGCCGCACTGGCCGAGACCAACGGTGGTTGGGAAAACAATGAGGGTGCTTTTGGCGACTTCAGGTTTGACGTGGCCAACAGAACGCTGACGCTCGAATTTAACGGACGATATATGTCCACTGAATATTCCGAGCATAGCTGGACAGAGGAGGCCTGAAATGGCGCATAGTTATTATCATGCTCTCTCGTCGGTGCGGCAGTGGGGAGGTACGGCTGATGACTTCCTGCCTATCCATGCCTGGTTCGACGAATCAAAATTGATTTCGGCCGATTTTCGGCATCGTGCGCTGAGACATCACGCGGAAGGTATCTTCCTCGCTGAGAGACTTTTTGGCGTTGTGCTGACAATTTCCACCGGGCGGGTTGTTCCGGTGCGGCTGATCGCCGAGCAGCATATGCGCGAGGACTTTGGATTTATTCCGAGCTTCGTTGATTGGCTGAAGGAAATTCGCCCCCAGCCCTGGATGGGACGGGCGCAGCCCATTCATCGAAGCCTTGATCCCGCTTATGCCAAACTTTCAGAATAACAGAAGACTTCTGGAATACTGGCCGTGACGTAGCCCGTATGCGGCGTCGTGGATATGTCGATACGAGGACCATGGGGCTACAGCTTTTCGCCCTATAAATTAGATAAAATAATGATTGAGGCGAACTTCCGGATGTCACGGGGATAAACGCGTGAAAAAAGCTGCGTAGCCCCTTGTCCGGCAGTCCATCCCATGCCTGCACAAAGCTTCCGACCCCGTCTGTCATTTCTCTCGCGAAAGTCCGGACATGCTTCGGGCTTTTGTTTTATGGGGAGTTTCCCGATGGTCAATTACTTCACTCATTTTTCGTGTGTCCTTGATGTAGGGACGGCTGAAAATGCGGAGAGGGCGCTTGAATTCTATCGGAACGAGCCGGAAGATCCTGACGGCTTCTGTTTTTCAAGTGGGTTCTCTCTGAGCGTATCAAGCGAAAACAGGTCCAGACTGTGGATCCAAGACGACGGTAGTGGTGACCCTGAGTGTGTTGTTATTTTCGTTTTGAAGTGTGCCGCCACATTCAGTTTGTCGGGAGTGTGGGGGTTTGATTACGCCAACACCTGCTCGCGCCCACGTCTCGAAGCCTTTGGTGGAGGCGCACATGTGATCGATCTCGGCGCGCGACGATCTGTCGGCTGGGTTACCACCAATGACTGGCTGGCGGCTGCTCTCGAAGGAGACACTTCCGATGCATGAAATTATTGCCGTTCCTGTCTATCAAATTGATGAATTGTCCGGATCAGCTCGTGAAAAGGCTCGCTGCTGGTACCGGGACTTTCTTCGCCGCTTTTCCTGATGGGATGCGGTCTATGAGGACTTTCTGCAGATATGTGGCATACTTGGTGTGGACATTGCTACGTTTTTACCCTGGGGTGCAGCAACTCCAGAGCAAGGCGGTCCGTGCCTCTATTTCCGAGGATTTTCTAATCAGGGGGACGGAGCTTCATTCGAGGGGATCTACCGATATGAACGGCATGCATCCCATGAAATCCGCCGTTACGCGCCACAGGATACGCAACTCCACGCGATTGCTGACACCCTGGCGCAGATCCAGAGACGGAATTTCTACCAGCTAATCGCCCGGATTAGCCAGACCGGGCCCTATTATCACGAATTTACAATGACCGTCACTGTGATACGTGAAAGTAAGACCGGCTGCGAAATGACCGAAGACGCCGCGCAGATACTCTCTGATGTCATGCGTGATCTTGCACGATGGCTGTATCGCTCTCTCGAAACAGCATGGGATTACGAATCCTCCGATGACGCCGTCGATGAGGCCATTCGCATCGATGAATATACGTTTACGACGAACGGTATCCGGTTCGGATAGATCGTCTGCGCGCAAGGCCGTGGCGGCCTGAAACCGGTCGGGGTTGTCATGTGAAGCATGAATATACGGCGTAGCTTTGAGAGGGTCCATTAGGACATGCATGTGAACCGTGTTTGCAGGCAGAGAAACAGAAATTTTTACAAATATAAAACATGGTATTTTTGAATAATGTTCCGATACGGATGTATAAAGCAAGATAATATGAAATAATTATAATAAATAAAAAACAAATATAGGGAGGATCGGCACCACAGTCCAGCCTGCCGCGCAAGGGGTGGCTCCTCGCCGTGCGCGATGGCTGCGCCATCTGTGCGCGGCTCCGGTGCCGCCGCTGTGCGGCGCCCTTGCCCGCCAGTCTGGCCTGCGGTCGCCGGAAGGGGTCGAAACCCCCGAAAAAAGGATCTGGAAATGGCACAGAACCGCATCGCGCCGCCGTCCCGCCCTGCCGTCGAAATCGCCAAATTCGTCGCCATCGTGCTCCTCTGGACGGCCTCCATGGTCACTTTCCTCCTGCTGCCCGACGTCTTCCTCGATCCGTGCACGGGCATCATCGATCTCAGGTGACACCACCCTCGCCATCCGCTGCCCATCCGCGCCGCCCTTCGGGGCGGCGTCTGCATTTTCTGGAGACTGATCATGGCCAGAACCGAACGTACCGACATCCATCAGTCCGTCACTGACCGCATCATCCGCGAACTTGAAGCAGGAACCGTGCCATGGGTCTGCCCATGGAACCGCGCGAAATGCGGCATTGCCCTGCCGCGTAATGCTGCGACCGATCGGGCCTATTCCGGGATCAACATCCTCATGCTGTGGGGTTCGGTAGAGATGCAGGGGTTTTCTACCCAGAAATGGCTGACGTTCCGCCAGGCGCATGCGCAGGGCGGCAATGTCAGGAAAGGCGAGAAGGGGACGACGGTGTTTTATGCTGACCGTTTCACGCCAAAATCAGAAGCGGGTTCCGACGAGCCCCGCCAGATCCCGTTTCTAAAGCGGTTTACGGTGTTCAATGTTGATCAGTGCGAGAACCTGCCGGAGAGCATGGTCGCGCCGACCGCGCCGTTGCCGGAACGCGAAATCGTGCCGCACGCGGAAGCGCTGATGCGCGAAACCGGGGCGGACATTCGCATCGGTGGTGACAAGGCATTTTATGCCCCGGATGCGGACTTCATCCGGCTTCCGCCCCAGCAGTCCTATTTCAACCAGATCGACTGGTACAGAACCGTCTTTCATGAGATCGGGCACTGGACCGGGGCTGAAAGCCGGCTGTCGCGCACCTTTGGCAGGCGGTTTGGGGACCATGCCTACGCGGCCGAGGAACTGGTGGCAGAGATGACATCAGCTTTCGTGTGCGCGGAACTGCAGATCGAGCCGACGGTCCGCCATGCTGATTACATCGGGAACTGGCTGGAACTGCTGAAGGCTGACAAGCGCGCCATTTTCACCGCAGCGAGCGCTGCTTCAGCCGCGGCCCAATACATTTTCAGCCCATCGGCACGTCAGCCGTCCGTCGAGGACGTGGCTTCTGCCGCCTGAAACCCAACCGTAAAAACCAGTGCGCCCGCGAGGGCGTGCTGAGCGATGGAGTTCATCATGCCTGTCTTTGTCCTGATTGCCACTCCCGCCGTGCGCATCCGTTCCGACGGCTGCGCCATCCTTCAGGCGCTGCCTATGGAACACCTTGGTGCACGGGGGATGACAGAAGCCCGGACGCTCGCGGAAATCTCGACTGCCGTAACGCTTTACGGTGAGAGGATCGCCGGCGCGCATCCCGGGCGCTCATTTTCCATCAGTGTGCATATCCGTCGGGGCGATCGTAAGCCACGTGACTTTGATGCGGCTTACCGCGCTGGCGCCCTGGGGACGGACAGATGGGTTCTCATGGTCGATAACGACGCTGATGGCGCGCGGATCCTGCATGGACGATCCGCAGCCGAAACTGGAAACATGGCGTCCTGCAAAGGAGACGTGGCATGATCCGCCAGTATTATACGTCTCCATTCCAGGGCGGTAATAACCCGCTTCGGGTCGGGACCATCGCCAGCGGAACCATCTTCCGTCTTCCGGCTCCTGTTTCGGGACGTCCCTATCGGACCCGGCCGTGGATCGTGGAATGTTTTCTGAACGCCACGATGGGGGCGGCTGCGCTGAACCCCGTCACGGGTCTCTGGGAAGACCGTTATATGCGAGGCCGCTCGGATCTGGTCGTATTGCGCAGCCTCGCCAATGCCCGCCGTGTGACCATGGCAGTGCGCTATCTGGAAAGGATGAATGAAGAGGGCCTGGGGGAGGGGCATTATCCGGATCTGCCGGATGTGAACCGCTTTCATAACGGCTATCGATGCCGGAGCCAGGTGTCATGACGGCGGGGCCGATCCTGTGCGAGCGGCTTCGGATCCCGCCTGTCGACCCGGCTGTCCTGAAACCCACCCAATGGGCGACGGCCCAGCAAAAGGCAAAGCTTGGTAATGCGATCCTGCGGTTCATCGCACTCGGAATGCCTGCAGAAAAATTTACCCCGGCCCTGTATAACCGGCTGAGCAATATGTACGGATTTATCGCGCATTATAATCGGACCGGCTTCGCGCAGACATGGTTCGACAATGCAGCCACACGGCGCGATTTCCTCGATCAGGTTGCGCGATATCCCTGCTGGGGCGACCCGACTTTTGTCTGGTCGGATGTAGAGAAGGAAATCGGGCAGCGTGTCCGGGAAAACCTGCTGGTCGAGGCATGGACGACCCGTGCCCGCGAGGAACAGGTTGCGCGCGAGAAAGCAGAGCTGGCCCGTCTGCAGGCAAAGCATGGCGGAACAGCGACGGCAGCGGATGCACCCGTGCCCACCGTGCAACTCGGGCTGCTCTAGCTCTGGGCTATGCGCCAGGAGCCATGCCCGTCGAGGCACCTGCCCAGGAACGCCAGTGCGGCACGCGGATATTTCCGGATTTCCAGAACGCTGCCGGTGGGTACCTCCATGTGGTAGGCACCGATCCGGGTGGCGCAATGCGGCTGGCCGCGCAGGAATTTTATGCCCCTGCCGGTGCGAACTGCCTGCCGTGGACCAAAAACGCCGACAACGTGACGGCCACCGAGGTAAATACCGGCGTTGAACTGGCGCCACAGCGGTGCCCGGATATCCTGCTCGTCGACTTCGACCTGCACGGTGCAGCAGTTATGCCACGCATCTGGCGTGCCATCCACGCCATACAGGGTCTGGCAGAGCTGGCGGATCGCCTGCTCATGTTCGGGCAGGAAGGACCAGCCAATTTCCTTGCCGAGAAAACGTCCTCTGTAACGCCGGGCTTGGATTGCCAGTTCGGGATGAAAGTCGGCCTTCAGGGTGATGCGTCCTTCCGACGCAGTAATCACCGCCATGATGAACTCCCAATGTAGAGACAGGGAAATTCTAGGACGACTATCATAATTGTACAATAATAAATGACACGATTATGAGCGAAATAGAAAAATAAAACAGAAATCAAAATTCAAAATCCAAAAGCATGACCTCGGCCCCTGCCGGGTCTCTGACTTGGTTTTTGCGGTCTGAAGCGGTCGTCGTCGGGCGCAACCCCCAGGCCTGCGGTCGGGACGGCACCGTGAAGCCGCATGCGCGGCTTCCGCACCACTGCCGCCCCGAGGGGTTGCGCCCGCCGCCTGTGGCCCGCTTCCGCGCGACCGCACCAGGTCAGAGTTCCGGCAGGGGCCGGAGACGACCAGGAAGGAAAAAAGGAACAAGACCATGAGCCAGTCAGTCAATCGCGCCATCATCATCGGTCACCTGGGCCGGGATCCGGATCTTGCCGCACGTAGGGAAGGGGAGGGCAAAATCGCATCCTTCGGCGTGGCGACAAGTGAAACCTGGACCGATCGCGCCAGCGGTGAGCGACGGGAAAAAACCCAGTGGCACCGTGTCGTCTCTTTCAACGATCACCTTTCGGCTGTGATCGAACGTCGGTGCCAGAAGGGAACGCTGGTCTATGTCGAAGGCCATCTCGAGACACGCAAATGGACCGATCAGCAGGGACAGGACCGTTATGTGACCGAGATCATCATTGATCGGTTTGATGGAAACCTGAAGGTGCTGGCCAATGGTCGAAGCACGGGCGATGGACGTTTTGATGAAGAGCGTCCCTCGCGGAGCGCTGCACAGCGCCCCGTTCCTGCCGCAACTTCCAACGCGCAGGAAGTGGATGACGAAATCCCGTTTTAGGCCGCGTGGTGTTCCGGGTCGTCAACGACCCGGAGCATTGTGCCCGTTCAGGGAGAAGAAACTGCGGCTTCTGCCGCGCCAGTTCCCGTCATGAATACTTGTGAGGACTGACAGGCCTGATGGCGCGGGCGATCGGGAAAGCCTGTCGGCCGACACCGGAACGCCGGTCGTCCGTCCACATCGGGGATGAACTGTGTCTCTCCTGTTTCTCCATCGGCCTTCAGGCGGGTTCGTGAACCTTATTTTTTCGTCAGTCGCATGATGTGGGCGCAGACGGGATCCTCCACAGGGAGTATCAGGCGTCGTGAGTGCCCGCTCGTCCATAGTCCCGGTAATGCGTGCGCAGTGGCGCGGGCATATGCCGTTTGCTGCCGCGTGTAAACTGCGGCCATTCGTGCGTCCTGTATTCTTTTGCAGTTCACGCAGAATAAAAACCCTCAACGCGGATCATCAGGACGCAATATCTCGACGAACCATACAGAGGTCGTCGTGTGTTTCCGCACGATCATCTCAAATACTCACCGTAAATACCGGAGCGGTCTGAAACACAATCCATGCTGTTCGTGAAGGAGTGTCTTTCATGGCTTACACGTCTTCCCCAGAAGCACAGCAAAGAGAACTTGATGAGCTTCGCAATGCTGTAAACTGCGCCGTTGTTCTGGAGAAAGCCGGATTCCGGCTGGATCGGCAGGCCACCGCGCAGCGTTCCGCCCGTAACCTGAAATTTCGCCGTGACAGTGAGGCCATTATTGTCAATCACGATGGCAAGGGCTGGTGGGACCCCAAGGGCGACGGCAAAGGTGATGTCTTCAAGCTTGTCCAGTATCTCGATCCCTCGAAGAACCTCGGTCATGTCAGGCAGGAACTTCGCGGCCTGATCGGCAGGAGCCCGACGCTCGAAGTTGTCGAGCGTACGAAGGGAGCCGGTGACAGACCGCGCCGCGATCCCGCTGAACTGTGGAACCGTCGTGCCGCACCCGGGCAGGGGACGGCTGCATGGCGCTATCTGACGGAGATCCGTGGGTTGCCCGACCATATTGTCGCGATTGCCGGACAGCAGGGGGCGCTGAAGGAAGGCCCGCACGGAACCGCCTGGTTTGGCCATCGGGATGCGGACGGGCAGTTCACCGGCATGGAAATGCGCGGGCCGGATTACAAGGGGTTTTCGACGGGCGGCATTGGCAAGCGTCTCTTCGGTTTCCGGGCCGACGGGGGAGAAGCGCCCGTGACGCGCCTTGTCGTCACCGAGGCGGCCATTGATGCATTGTCCTTTGCAGCACTCGATCGCTTCCAGCAAGGAACGCTCTATACCTCGACGGGTGGCGGCATGAGCCCAGAGAGCGAAGTGAACCTGAAACGGGTCATGATGCAGGTCGCCGCCCAGCCTGAAGCGCGACTGGTTGTTGCCGTTGATAACGACCCGCAGGGGGATCGTTATGCCGGGAAATTCGCTGCGATGGCACGGGACGTCGGTCTCTGGTCAGGACGGATATCTCCGAAAGGGCCGGGAGAGGATTGGAATGCGGTCCTGAGGACCCGCAGGGAAGGAATGGAGGCAGGTTCTGTTCCCGTTGCGCCCTTGTGCCGCCTGTCCGAAGTCCTGGGTTCAGGGGCGAAAGCGCAGCCGGAGACGGTTTCCCCGTCATGGCTGGGTCAGGCCGAGGCGCACGGCATGCAGCGGCCGCTGCGGGTTTCGGTTCCCTCATTGCCTGCTTCGTCTGAACCTGTCGAGAAGCCTGCCGGACCACGGCTAGGTTCATCGCCGGGGATGTCCTTGTGAGCCAGCGTGAATCCTTTCGGCTCACCGGGCAGACGGCATCGCGGGCTGCAGGCTTTGTCCAGATATATGCAGGCCTGCGCGCATGCCCGAACGCCTATGCCAGGGTGGCGACGGATATGTGGAATTACGTGGCGCGTCGGTTGCGGGGCAACGCGCGGCCTCGATGGCTCGAGGCCGGGACTTGGCAGGCCGCATCGCCTCCTTCACCGACGATCACGGGATGATCGTCATTTACGGCTGGCATGCCACAGAGGTGGGCGCCGAACGGTCCTGCGCGCAGGATCATCTCACACAGGAGAGGGTCATGGGATCTGTTTCAGACTATGCGGATCGGGGGATCGCGCGTCTGGCGATGAAGGTAGACCTTTCACGGATGTTTGTCCGGTCGCCCCTGGCCCAGACCATCTGGAACCGCCACCTGCGCCAGCATTTGGCGCAGGCCGAAGATGATCCCCCGATACCGCAAAGTGCAGTCCGCCTCTACGAACGGTCGGGCTGTCCTGTCGGCCTGGTTATCGATGGACGCTGGGAACGCAGGCTTGGGAACTGGGATCTTTCCTATCCGGCGACGATCCTGCTCTCGACCGGTAAGATCACCACGACCCCGGGTTGCATGGCGGAAGGGCTGGAAGAGCTATGACCGGTAATCTTCCCGTTCCGCGTGCGCTTGCGCCAGTCCTTGATAGCCTGACGCCAGAACAGCGGCGCGCGGCGATGGCGCTGGGATATGTTCTGGTTCTGGCAGGGGCAGGCACCGGCAAGACCAAAACCCTGACAGCCGGGGTCGCAACCCGCGTCGGACTGCATGGCATGGTTCCTGGCCAGATCCTCTGTGTAACCTTTACCAACAAGGCCGCCCAGGAAATGCGCAAGCGCATCGGAGACGTTCTTGGGACGTACTCGGTACCCACATGGCTTGGAACGTTTCATGCCCTTGCGGCCCGACAGCTACGGGCCGAGCCTGAAGTGGCGCAATTGCGTAGCGGTTTTGACATTCGTGACGCCGAGGACAGTCTCGCCATTGTCCGCCGCCTGATCAGGACTGTCCCTAAGGAAAAGCTTCCCGTGCCGCAGGAAGGAGCGCCAGGAGATGCGAGACAGATCAAAAAAATGGCCGAGCGGATTGCGCGGCTGAAAGAGGATCTGATCACACCGGTGGCTGCTTTCGCGCATGTTGAAAGCCTGATCGGCAGGCGGCAGTCGGCGAATCTCCATGTGGATCACGAAAGCTGGCGCTTTGTCGTCGGGTTGTATGGTCGTTACCAGGCGATCCTGCGCGAGCAGAACGCGGCGGATTTTGGTGATCTGCTGATGTGGCCGACCCTCGCGATGCTGCATGATGCGGCATACCATCGCCGGTGGTCCGCCCGTTTTACGGCCGTGATGGCGGACGAGTTTCAGGATGTGAACCGCGCCCAGTACCTGTGGCTCACGTTGCTCAGCAGGACGTCTGGTGAACTGTTCTGTGTGGGTGATGATTCCCAGAGCATCTATTCCTGGCGGGGGGCGAAAGTCGGCTTCCTGCGGAACTTCCCGCGTGAATTTCCTGCTGTGAAGACGTTCAAGCTCGAGGAGAACTTCCGTTCTACCAGCAATATTCTTGATGCGTCGAATGCGGTGATTTCATTTGACCCGTCGCGGATCGAAAAGACACTGTTTACACGTCGGGGCGAGGGCCTCCCGATCGAGGTTCTGGGGTTCTCCTACGCCACCGAGGAAGCTGCGGCGATCGTCCGGGAGATTGGCCGTCGCGCAGCGACCGGCGTCGCCTGGCATGACATGGCTATCATTTACCGCCAGAACCGGCTTTCCCGAACGCTGGAGGAAGCATTGCTCCACGCCCGTGTCCCCTACGAGATCATCGGGGATGTGGGTTTCTATCGGCGTACCGCCGTCAAGGACGCTCTGGCCCTGCTGACGCTTTGTGCATGGCCCGATGAGCGCAGGTCGGACGAAGCCTTTCGGCGGATGGCCAACCGGCCCCCGCGGGGCCTTGGCGCCAGGGGCCTGGGGAAAATCGAGATAGAGGCTTCGGCGGGGGGGCTGTCGCTATGCGCGGCGGCCACACGGACCCGGCTGTCCCCGAGATGTGCCGTGGCGCTGCAGGGATTCGTCCAGATTCTCAGACAGATCGGATGTCGGGAAGGGGAAAGCCTTGGGGAGCGCCTTACCGGCCTGCTCGAGGCAACAGGGTATCTGGACATGCTGCGGGCTGATGATTCGGATGAAGCTGCAACCCAGCGCGAAAACCTCGTGGAACTGATCGAACTGGCCCAGGGTTTCCGGCGCGTGGAACACCTCCTCGAACATGCGGCACTGGCAGGCGGAGCACCTGGAGAAAAAGGTCGTGATCGCGTTCAGCTCATGACCATGCACCGGTCGAAAGGACTGGAATTCCGGCATGTCTTTCTTCCTGCATGGGAAGAGGCGATTTTCCCCGGTGCGATGTCGCGCAATCCCGGAGAGGAGCGTCGCCTTGCCTATGTGGCGCTGACCCGGGCCATGGAGCAGGCCACGATCACGTTCTGTGATTATCGCCAAGGCGGATCTTCCCGTCCGAGCCGGTTCATTGACGAAATTCCACTCGAGAACCGGGTCAGCAGCTGGAATCATGGTAGGAACGAACCACCTCAGTCTGACGGCCGTTGGAGGCAGGTTGATCAGGAACTGAATGCGCTTGGCTTGTGAATGCGGACAATGCATGCTCCGGCAGCGGCGACATGCGTTCGCGTGGCCGGGGCATTGCACCAAACAGGCTGGTTCCGTCCGACGCTTCGGTCTTAAATTGCTTTTCTTTTGGTCGAAGGACGTCTGCTTTATGGCGAAAAAGCCAGTGCCGCCGATTGAGCCCGATGACTGGGATGATGACGAGGCGGGTTTCCTGCAGCCCCTGGAGCCACCGCCGCCCGTCCGGGATCCGACGGATCTCAGGCCGCATACGCGCCAACTCACCGACCTTCTCCGGGCCAGATTTCCCGACAGATGGGTCGGTGTGGAAATCGGCACGCTTCCGCTTCGGTGTGAGGACGACCTGTTCTCCGATTTCATCGACCTTGGAGATGGCCTCGGGGTTCGCCTTGATTATGATCCCGAGGAGCCGGAGCGTGTACTCTGGATCAGTGCCGGCAACCGTGACCATGGTGGTGAGCCGCTCGATTTTCCCCGCGATAGTGAGGCCTGTCGCGGGCGTATGCTTTCAACTGCGGAAATCGCGGAACTGCTCGATTTTCTCGACAGGGAGGCCGCTTACTGATGCCCGCTGACATGGCAGGCACGCCCGATGCGCCGCCATGCGTCAATCAGTGTGCCCCGCGGCACGTTGCGCTCAAGACCATGCAGCAGGGTTTCCAATCCGGAAAGGGAAAGGGTGCAGGCCACAAGCGCAGGTGACAGGACCGCAGTTCCCGTCATCACAACGTGGCTGAAGACCTGGATGGTCGGGTCCACGAGGCGGGCCAGCGCGTAGACGGCCCGGCAATGGGCGGCATTCTGCATCACCGGGCTGTAAATCAGCCGGGGCGGGGCGTCGGGCGCCTCGCCAGCAAAACGCTGTCGCCACCGTTCGTCTTCCGGGTGTCCGGTCAGTTCGCCGCCATACCGCTTTGTCTCCACGACATGGATGCCCCTTGAGCCGAGGAACAGATGGTCAATCTGGGTCGTCCTGCCGTCACCCGTCGGCAGTATGGCGTCGTGCAGCACGGCCAGGCCGCTCCGGTCGAGCACGTGGGCTACGGCGCTCTCTCCTTTCTCGCCCTGGATGGCGGCGCGAAAGGATCGCCAGACCTGCGCCTCATGGGCCGTCAGCCGGCATCTGCCGGGAGGCTTAATGCGATGACGTCGAAGTCGTGCCACGCAGTTTCCCCCTGTGGTTCCATGGCCCGATAGCGTGTCCCGTATATCTGTCCGTCATGCGACTGGGGCGGGAAATACCAGGAACCGTCTATGTTCCGGGTGAAGGGCCGGGTCCTGACCGATGTCACGGTCATCGCCACCGCCTCCCGGCCAGAAACACGCGACTGGGTAAAACCCCTCGGGGCACATCATGTGGTGGATCACAGCAGGCCTCTTATCACACCCAGTGTGATGAAGTCCTCCATGTCCTTTCGGGAGAAGGGACATTCTGGATTGACGACCCGGCTGAGGAAGCGCCGTTTGTCCCCGGGCACCTGCTGGTCTTTCCGCGGCGTGCGGTGCGTGCGGTGCCGCGTATCCTGCGTGATCCTGTCATTTTTCTTGCCATCGACACACCGCGCCGGGCACCGGATGACGTGGTGTTCGTCAATCCTGCCGAAGGCACGCCTTCCGGCTTCATCAAGAGTATCTGAAGTAATGCCGCGGGTCACAGATGAACTGGATCTGTGTCCCTGCAGTGCATGCCCGCAAAACGCGGCGTAAGCCCAGGGCATCTGGAGACGGTTTCCTTTCCCGAAAGACCTGGTCCGGGAAACATCTCTGTTCAGCAGGAAAAAAATGAAAATCAGGGGCGGCCCCTTCGGGGTTCTCTCACTCTGGTTCGCTAAGCGGCTGCGCCGCTAACCTCACTGGAGCCCCCTGCGGGGTCTCCACGCTTTCGCGCAACGGTTCGACCGCTCGCCCTGGGGTTCTTCAGAATGAATACTTGTGAGATTCCCGATAATACTGCGATTAATAAAATGGGCATAAGGAAATAAAGGGAATAAAAACAGAAGTAAACTAATGTTTACTTCTAATTCATTGTCTTTTTTATTGCATTTATAGTCTGTCTGTACTATTCTTTATTTGTGGAGAGGGAAATGGTTCCCGCCACAGACGCCCCGCCCGGTGGTGGAACACCGGACAGGGCTGACGCCAGACAGAAAGGCCTAGTTTCATGTCCAACGCTACCAACACAATGACCGCCGCCCTTGCTTCCGCGCAAGAGAAGAAAGCCGCCAGCAAGGCAAAATCGGGCCAGAAGGCTCCCGCTGCCCGCCGCTTCGAGGAAGCGGCCCGGCGCGCGCCTGTCATCACCATCGAGGCCGCCGAAGCCCTGATCCCCGTTCCCGACCAGATCACCAAGATCGTTTCCCATTTCGGCCTTGAGGACTTCGACGCCGACGCCCTCGCGGAAACGGCCCGGCAGGCTTTCACCGTCATCGCCCGCAGCCTCTCGCCCGTGCTGGTCGTGACCACATGGAACGGGGAGCAGAACGACAAGGGGCTGGAAATGCACCTCCAGCGCATGGCGGGTGCCGCTGTCGCGTCCGCCTTCGGGGCTGCCCAGTTCTATGACGCCAAGCGCGCGCAGGCCCGCGAACTGTCCTCACAGTTCAACGAGTATCGCGAAGAGGACCGGATGGGCGTCGACGGGCTGGAAAACAGGGCGGCCAACGCCCGCCGCTTCGCAGCCGAGCAGGGGATCAAGGCCGCCGCTCTGGTCGCGTCCGCCCGCGGGGTCCTTGCGGCCTACGAGGACATGATTGGCACTCCGTGGAAGCCCTACACGGCCAGCAACGCCCGCACCATCGACCAGCGGGCCGCAGCTGCCGAGATGGACGCCCTCGGCTTCTGACCGACCCGGCCGGACCCACGGCGGGTCCGGCCACCCACGGCAAGGTACCTTTCCGCAAGGATCGACCCGCATGAGCGAATATGAATCCATGGCAGACCGCGATGAAGCCCTTGCGCTTTCGCGTGCTGCGCCCCACCACGCCTGGGTCCTGACGGACCGGGACGTCTGGCATCGCAATCCTTTTTATCATGGCCCGGAAATGCCACACCCTGAAGATGACGGCGCCCATGACTTTATTGCCGACCACGGCATCGACGCATGGCGGGAGGCGACCAGGGCCGCAAGGGCCGCAGCCATCGCCGCAGCCGAAGCGAAAGCGCGCGAGATCGCGGATGCCCCCGACCCCTGGTGGCCTGACGATCCGACGCCTTGAGAGACTATGCCGCAGGAGCCCGGAAACCGGGTTCCTGCTTCTGGTGTCCGGGGTCACCATCGTGCTTGCAAAAAAATGCCCTGACACCAGCATGCCGTCGCGAGGCGCCCGCCTCAAGCCCGCTGCGCGCCGCGCTTCGCGCGGTGAGGACACGCCCCTTTCAGTGAACAGGGCCGCCCGGATCGCAGGGCGGTGCCCCGCGCTCCGGGCAACCCGGTCCACCTCAGGGGCATGCCCTCAGGCTTGACCCGGGCACCTCGCGGTCTTCCCGGCGGGCAGCGGCCTTCCCTGATCCGCTCCCGGGGAAAACAATGTAGGCCATGCAGCATGCCGGACTGTGGAGATGACAAACCTACTGTGTCGCCCTGCCGAATACGAAGCCAAGCTTGCCGTCATTCATGACATAGGGCGTGCAGGTCATGCCGGGATGGACCGCGTCGTAGGGTTTCAGCCATCTTGTCGAGACCCAGCCGGGACGCAATGCGAGGGTCATGCTCCGGACGTAGCCGTTCGTAGGCGGTGCGTCCGTGGCGATGGGGAGTACTGCCAGCGCAGGAGCAATGCTCGGGGCACCGTCCCGTGGTTCGCTCTGCAGCGGGATCGGATGCCTGAAATCCATCATGACCCGTTCCGGCGCATCAAGGGCCATGCATCTGTACCCGTCGAGCGCACGGACCGGGGTTCTGTGCAGCGCCAAGGCCGGGTGGCTGATGCTGCAGGTGAGGGCCGCAAGGATCGCGGCCCGGTGGGAAAACCTCATGCTGGACTCCTCGTCAGCCGGTCAGGATCAAACTGGACGCGGCACTGCCCATTTTTGCTGCGACCGCCGCGCGCCATTGGCCGACCGTGGTGGTTGAACTGATATTGTTCCCCGACATCGCCGTGCTCGATATGTAGGACGACATGAGGCTGCTGTCGTCGGCCGTCGCGATTTCAGCGCCCCCGCTCGGGCCAAAGTTATAATAGGCCCGGGCATCAAGGGCCGTCGGGTTACTGATGCCGCTCTGCTGCAGGCTGGTTGCGGCATCCTTGAGATACTGCGCTGCAGCTACCGCTTGTGTTGCCGGGTCCTGCTGGCCCGCCGTGCCGCTGGTGATGGATGAGGCCAGCGAGGGGTCTGCTGCCAGTGCCTCTCCAAGGGTCTGGCTGTAGGTCCCGTTGCTCATCTGGAACGCGCCGGTGATCGTACTGCCGTTTCCGGCCGTGTAGAGGTTCTGGCAGCCGGATTCCACCACGCAGGTCGCTGCCAGCGCTGATGGATTGACGCCCAGCGCCTCGGCGTTCTGGGCTGCCGCATAGCCCCAGGACTGCTGGTATAGGGTCTCGAGCGCATCGCTGTCGGACGTGCCTGCCGTCGCTGTCTGGGTGACGGCGCCGCTTCCGCTGGTGGCCTGGGCTGTGCCCGCCGTGTCCGGGGTCCAGCCACCGAGCCCCGGTTCCTGATAGGTTGCGTTGACATGTGTCGGGAGCCCGCCGGGCACGTTTACTGTCTGCGCGCGCCCGATCGGCGGCGCGACGAGGCCGCACGTTACGAGGACCACGGTCGCTTGCGCCGTGCGGCGGCATGGGAAGGGGAGCCGGATCACCGTGGCCTCCTGTTGCGAGGCGGACAGGATCGGCCAGCATCATGCGACCTGTGTCAGAACTTCGTACGGCGTTTCGGTTCTGGCCCTGAGCGTGTCCGTCGTGGACACGCTCAGGGCATCCGTCCGAGCGCAAATCCCGCTATCAGGACGATGGAACTGTATCCCAGGATGCGAAAGGCCGTCTGCAGGTTGTACCGTCTGGTCATGGCCGTGGCCTGGCTCTCGATGGCGCCCCTTAATCCTTTCGTCATATCCGCCGTGATCGCGAGGAGTTTCTTCTCGACCAGCTTTTCGTTGATGGTGCGCAGCGTGTGCACCGCTTCAATGCCGTCCCTGAGGTGGCTGCGGATGGCGATCGTGTCCTGCGCCAGGGTTTCGCGCTGCTGTTCGACCACCAGCCTGCTCTCGGCAACGGAGCGGATGGAGGCGCGCCTGGCTTCAATGCAGAGGGTGCCGATCTGGTCTATCGCTGCGACCAGCGCCGAAAGGACCTCGACTTCGGGCGCGATCGGACGCTCGACCCACTGGGCGGCGACCCGGCGCAGGTTCTCCATACGGACCGCGAATTCACGGTCTGCCGCCTCGATGTCGCCCTGGGCTGCCATCAGACATTCTCCATAACCACGTCGGGCAGCCCCTTTGGCATCCGGGGTAGATAGTCCGCTCCGAGGTCGCGCAGGAAGAGGGGCACGTCCCGCTTGAGCCAGCGATTGACCCGTAGCCTGTCGAAGACCGAGCTTTTCGGCTGTCCGGGAACCGGCTTGTTCGCAGCAAAATCCATGAACGACTGCCCACGATCCGCGATTTTCTTCAGCCCGTTGATCGCGGGGAACACACCGTGCGCGGCGCCTCGGTCCAGAGCGTTGAGCACCGCTTCGTTTTCAAGGATCTGGCTGACCGCCTGAGGTGTGTCGATACCGACGGGAAGCAGGCCTTCATTTATGACAATAGCCGTGCGGGGCGGCAGGAAGCCATGCTGCTCCTGAAGGTCCTGCAGATAGTCGATGTCCGCATTCTCCATGCCGATCATGAAGATCGTCACAAGCGAGACCCCGAGCTCGTCCAGCGCCGCGACAAGAGGAGATGAGCGGATCAGTTCGTGCATCGCGGTCCATCCTCCCCCGATGTCGAGAATCGCATCATGGCGGGATTCAACCAGCTTCTCGATCTGCCCTTCGAGCCAGGCAGCCTGCCCGGTCGGGGACATGCTGTCCGCTTCCAGAACCTGCGGACCAAGCGATGAAAGCGTATGCGAGCGGTTCATGGAATCCGTGTTCCAGATCTCCGGTCTGCCTCCCTGCTGGGCCGTGATCTCGGCCAGTGATTTGAGGAATGTCGTCTTTCCCACCCGCTGGCGCCCGATGGCTACGAGCAGGGTCGGGCGTGTCACCAGCTCCGTTGGGTCTGCGGCGTCTGTGATCGTGGCGGATGCCATGCCTTACTCCCGATGAAAACCGGGCTCCTTCCGCTTCAGTCGCGCAAGAAGATCCCGCTTGATGGCCTCAGCCCGGGCGCGACCAATGGGAAAGTTCTTCTCCCCGGTTGTCTCGCTGCCAGAGCATGCTTGCACTGTCGCGGGCAATGATGCGACCTGCGCGTTTTTTTCGGCGGGCACTATTTGTGTGGGAACGCCAGTTCCATCGGGCGCGCGGCTTACGCGACCGTCATCGACAACAGCGGGCCTCCAGCCGTGAGGGAAGCGGCTGGGTTGCATGGCGCTTTCGGCGTCAGGAGATTGTGGAACCTGTTCAGCTTCCGGATGCATGCGGCGGGTGCCGGCCATACGACGCCAATAGCGCTCCATACGCTTCATCGCTTCCTTTTCGTCCGGAAGGTCAAGGCCATCTTCTCGGGCTGCCGCAACATAGGGAGCCCAGGAATCCCCTTTTGATCGCAGTGCGCTTATGTCCTCGCAATTGGTGAGCAGCCACCGATAGAGAGGTGTCGCACTGTCTCGGGCCCTATGGTTCTCGATGAGCGATTTCAGCCGTTCCTTGCCGAACCTGCCTGTCATGATTTATCCCCTCCTGCATCCTCGATCGAATGCAATACGGCCAGATCATACCTGGGTCGCAGCTTCGTCAGCATGCAGATTCTCACATGTAATCTGCGCGCGCATACTCATGAGCGACCCATATCCCTACCCTTGACGCACGGACGGAACGACTGTTTCACGACCCAACGACTACCCTTACGACGACCCATTGACATACCCGAGGCCGACATCGCAGCTACCCATAAATCGCCGGTCCTCATACACCATTGCACCGTTGGTGCGGGCGGCTTCGCCGCCAGGAGCGGGGGAGTTGGAAAGGGTATAAGCAATGCTTAGACCCTTCCGGATGCCGCTGAGCTCATTTTAACAAGAGGTCGCATGTTCCCCGCGCACAATTCCCTTAGGAAAAGGGGAGATATGAGATGCGAGATACCATCCCTAAGAGGTCGCGAGTCAGGAAGCCGGTCAGTGATCCGGTTCAACCTATTCTGCATAAGAGCGAACGAGACTATCTGACATTCGAAGACACCCGGATCTCAGTTCAGGAAGTCACCGGAAGGCGATGGATCTCGGCCCGGGAGATTTGCTCCATATTGGGCCTCAGCAATCCATCTGCGACGGTCAAACGGCTTGATAATGATGAATATTGCCGTATTGGCGTGGTGACGGCAGGCGGGATGCAGGACCAACTCTTCGTCAGCGAAAGCGGAGCCAATCACCTGACGTTCATTTCTCGAAAGCCTGTTGCCAAACGGGTCCGACGCTGGATTACCGGGGAGGTGATACCACAGATCAGTCGAACCGGTGCCTATATCCCCGGTGGATGCCCCGGAAGTGGCGTGCAACTCACGATCACCAGCAGCCAGATGGATCTTCTCAGGCGTCTTTCGCGGCCTGGTCCTCACATGGTTTTTGTGATGCCAGGACAGGAGCCGTACATTGAGGAGGTTGATCCTCATCAGTTCATTCGCGATCTGGATCGTCACGACGTGGAGGGGCTGGTTCACGCCATGAACCTGATCGGGTCGGTCTGGAGCGTATGCTGCAAAATCGACGGGGCGATGTATTGCTCCGCCGTCTTGCAGAGTGGTATCGGTCGCCAGCTTGATGACGCCATTCGCATCGGGGTGGACCTGTCCCGCAGCGTCATCGTGCCTACCCGAGAGAAATCATAAAGCCGCCACGGTTGTGATTCGATCTTTCCGTGTCACCTTAATTGAAAGAGACAGCGTTGATGAAAAGTACCGATCTGATTGACCGTATCGCCGAAGCCACGGGCGGCACGAAGGCCGATGCGAAGACCGCTCTTGAGACCGTCCTGACCTCTATCGTTCAGGCTGCAGAGGTCGGCGACGAGGTATCGCTGCCCGGCTTTGGCAAGTTTACCGTCCGGCACACCGCTGCCCGCATGGGTCGCAATCCGGCGACCGGTGCTGAGATGCAGATTCCGGCCTCGCGCAAGCTGGTTTTTGCGCCGGCCAAGGCCGTCAAGGACCAGCTCACCGGGGCTAACCAGAAGAAGGCCTAAACGGTCGCATGATTCTGCGTCACGCTTCCCGTGGTTCTGACACGGGGGGGTGACGATGATGAGCGAGTCAGTCGGAAAACCTAACACAACCGCAAGTTGGGACGACGATATCCGGGAACGGCTTCGAATGATCGAAGACAAGCTGTCCCTGATCATTGAAATTCTCGCCCCGAAGGAATCTGATGGTCCGACACTTGATGAGATCCTCGGCCGACTGGTGACACTTGTCGCCGCGCAGGGCCCTGTTCTCAGGCATATTGACGCCACAACCGGCAGAACCCTCGATATTCAGGAGGGCCGGGCGCCCCTCACCTCTCGATCCGAGGAAAAGGACGGAACGGGTGTCTGATGATGACGTTCCGGAAAATCTCGGCTGAGAGTAGTGGTCGCCTGATCACTGCCTATTTCACGCAGGAGCTGCCAGAGCCAGAGCACGATTTCCGTACCCAGCCCGGAAAAGTGCCTGACGCAGATGGTGGCCGACTGACCAGCTATTACACCGGTCGCGATGGGCGGGCCTCGTGGCGACCGGACATGCGACCCGAGATTGCAGCGGCTCTTGGCATTGATCCGAAGACACCACCGAAGAACGCGCAACTCAATCGCCTGTTTGAAGCAAAGAGGGCCGATAATGGCGATGACTGGTCAAGGAATGCCCGCAAGATCAGTGCCTATGATCTGACCCTTGCGCCACACAAATCAGTTACGCTTGCGGCCGAGTTTGCGCCGACCGAGGCCGAGAGGGCAGCCATCTGGCACGCCATTGATCGGGCAAACGACGCCACCATGCTCTATGTCGCGCGGCAAATCGGTTTCGCGCGGCGCGGTCATGGGGGCGAAGACGGTGCCAACCCGGGCGAGGTCGCCTGGGTGTCATTCCGGCATGATACCGCGCGCCCGACGGTCGAGGCGCGTGACGCGGGGACAGGCCAGACCTATCTGATCGATACGCCAACAGGCGGCGATCCCCATGCCCATATCCATAATGCCCTGTTCAATGTCGTGGTTACGGAAGAGGGACATGTGGGTTCACTCGACACGAAGCGGCTGCGATCGCGCGTTCACGAATTTGGAGCATATTTCCAGGCACAGCTCGCTGATGAACTGCGCCGGATCGGCATCGCCCAGCAATACGATGCGAATGAACAGGCGACGGTCATCTCGGCCGTGCCGCAGGATATATCGGATTTCTTCAGCAAGGGACGACGCAACGTCATCAGGGCGGCCAAGGAGTACGCGGCGGCGGAAGGAGCGGACTGGGCGCATATGCCGATCGACCGCAAGCGCCGCATTCTGTCCATGGCCGGCCTGGCAGCCCGGCTCGACAAGGACAAAGGTACGAGTGACCATGAGATATGGCGCGCGCAGGCCAGGCGTCTTGGCTGGGAGGAAAAAAGCCTGCTTGGCACGCCAGCAGCGCCTGTGGGCACCAGGGAACAACGATACGATATTGCCTACCGTTTCGCTGCCCGTCATCTCGCAAGGGAGTTTGAAACAGCCGCCGTGATCGATCACGACAAGCTCAGAACGTATGCTGCCCGGGGCCTGATCGGCACCGGCATCGAGGGTGGGGTGAAGGACATCGATCATGTCGTGGCCCTTATTGAACAGCGTGGTCTTGAACTCGGCGGGGAACGGGTCTCGCTGATTCAGGAGATGCGTGGCGACCGGCTGAGGGTGACGAATTCCGCGCAGATTGCTATCGAGGAGGACCTCGCGATTCAGGCGGCTCGTGCTTCAGGAGACCGAAGCGGGGCGCTGTCGGACCGCCAGATCACAGAAGCGATCGGACGATCGCCGCTTGACTTCGCGAGCGAACATGGAAAGACGCAAAAGGCTGCGATCTACGCTCTTGGCCGGGGCGGCGCGCTCTCCATGCTCACCGGCGTCGCGGGTTCCGGGAAGACGGCCCTGCTGTCTCCGCTGGTTGATGCGTGGAAACATGATACGCGTTATGACACGAATGGTCGCAGGGTTATCGGGATTGCCAATGCATGGCGTCAGGCAGACGCATTACGTGAGGCTGGCATCTTTGACACGAGCGCGATGCTGCCCTTTCTGGCGCGGCTGGAGCGCGGTGACGTCAATGTGGATCGGAACACGGTGCTGGTGATTGACGAGGTCGGTCAGGTCGGTCCCCGCCAGATGCTTCGCCTGTTACAGTTGCAGCGCGATACCGGCTGCACGATCAAGGCGCTGGGTGACCACGAGCAGGCGCAGAATATCGAGGCAGGGGACTCCATCGAGATACTGCGCCGGGTTCTGGATCCGGAAGATATGCCGGAGCTTCTGTCCAGTGTCCGGCAGGTATCTGCGAGAAATCGCGAGATTGCTGATCTGTTTCGTGGCGCAGAACCGGAAGAGAGCGATCTGGAATCTCACGAGTTCAGGGGGGCTGCGGCAAACGCGCATACGGACGGGGAAAATGATGACGACGTCCGTAACAGGTTCCATCTGAAGGAAGTCCGGGATGCGATCGATATGAAACGGGCGGATGGAACGATCCGTCTGGTCGGCGGCGACCATGAGGAAGTCCTGCAGGATATTGCCCGGCTGTATGTGACGCGTCGCGATGCCCTGGTCGCAGACGGTGCCGGCCTGCGGCAAGGCCGGACCAAGACGATCAGCATGTCGGCGCTGACCAATCAGGATGCTGCCGATCTGAGTCGTGCTGTCCGTAAAATCCTGCAGGAGCGCGGCGAGATCTCGACGCATGAAATCACCGTGCAGGCTATTGATCAGCGCGGCGAAACCTATGATCTCGCGATCGCTACGGGCGACCGGCTTCGGCTGTATCGTCGGACATGGGGCAGTGTGGATGGAAAGGGCGCCTCAGTCGGAAATAACGGCGACGTGGTGGAAGTTCTGGCTCATGGCGATGCGGGGCTTCGCGTCCGCACGAAGGACGGGCTTGTTGCTGATGTCGAATGGCGGCGGTTTCGTGATGTGAAGACTGGTCGGGTACTGCTCGGGTTCGGACATGCCATGACGATTGATGCGGCACAGGGGCTTACTTCCGATGAGCATATCAATGCCCTGCCGCGAGGCGTTGAACTGGCGACGGGATTTACCTCATACGTCGCGGAAAGCCGGGCGCGCGGAACCACATGGACCATGATCTCCGATGGCGCGACGTTTGAGGCGGTCCGGAACCAGAGGGCGCTCGGGGACACGACGCCCATCACCAGTGACGACCTGTGGAATCATGTGGCAAAGAAAATGGCGCATAAACCCTATAAATCATTGGGCACGGATCTGGTTGCCCGAACCCGCAAGGCCCGGGATGCGAGGATCCGGGAACTGATCGCGCTTGGGCGCACGCATGAGACACTGACGAAGTCAGGTCGCCCATATGGGAGGGAGATTATTCTGGAAACCCAGGCGCGGCAGGCCGAGCGCCTGCATAAAGCGCGTCTGGTCGAGATCGACGCCAGGCTGCAGGTCATGATCAGGAACGCACCAGCGGTCATGACGGGTGCAGAGCAGGCGCTTCGGAGCCAACGGGCCGCCCAGGTGCTGGGCAGGCGTCACCATGTGCCGTCTGCGTCGCCAGGCGCCGCCAGCTAGAGCGTCCGGTTTTCTGCTGTTCTCACCCGGATTTGAATCCTGCCGACAGTGTGCCATACCGCGACAACATCTCAGATCTGACGCATGCTTTGGTCATTTGCGCAACGAAGTCGGCTGCGTATCGTTAGGGAGGCGGGGAGCAGCAGATAGCAGGTCAATGATGGATGATGTGTCTTTCCGGGGAGATCCTGATCCGTTCGACTGTTGGTTGAAGAAGGAGTTGCGTACTCGGTTCAATGATGTTGTACGCGAACCGATCCCTGAAAGCCTGCTATGCGTTATTGGTCCAACTGAAGCTTCCGGGCATGTTCACGCCTCAAGACCTTCCTGGACCGAAGAGGAAGCTGTGTCTGAGTGTTCTGCTGACACCGGATCCAGATGATCTCTTATCGCAGATATGGCGTCTTGATGCTGGGCGGGAAACGGGTAACAGGATTGCCGTAGAAAGCAAGAAGTGTTGACGCGCAGATGAAATACAGATGAGCAGGCACAGGATCCTATTGGATATCTGCTCAAGAGCATACCTGTTCTGCAATCTGCCAAATCTTCGAAAACGTCGAGGACTATTCCCAGTAGCGGTGTTATATACGGGGCTACAGTTTTTTCGTCTGTTAAGGTGATGGACAATGCCCGAAGAACAACAAAGACAGCTGGCGCTGACCGTGGAAATCATAACTGCTTATGTATCGGAAAATAAAATATCGCCGGACGAACTTATCAGGCTGATTGGGACTGTTTACAATTCATTGTCCGTCCCGACTACTTCGGGCGTAAAAGAACAGATACCTGCCGTTCCCATTAAGCGGTCCGTATTTCCGGATTATATCATATGTCTTGAAGATGGGAAAAAGCTGAAAATGCTCAAACGGCATCTGCAGGCGTCCTATGGCATGACGCCTGAAGAATATCGGCGGAAATGGGGACTTCCATCCCATTACCCTATGGTCGCTCCCAATTACACAGTACGCCGATCGGAACTTGCACGAGAGATTGGGCTGGGGCGGGATATAATGTCCACTGCCACCAAATCTGGTGATGAGGGCGCGACAGAACCTGCATTGTCTGACAGGCCGCAAGGACGTCGCCGGGGTAGAAAGAAGGCCATCCACTAAAAGGGGAACGCGCCGCCGGACCGGGCGGCGCGGCGATCTCCTGGCTCAGGAACGCAGCAATATGCGAAGGCAGAACTTCTTCGCTACGCTGTAGGGTGTCGACAGTGGATGTTCCTATTTGACCGGACCATGATCCAGTTCGGGGCGTTACGTCGATAAATCCCGACGAAAGATGCCTTTTATACAATCCAGGTTGCGGATCGCGATCCTAAGCCCTTGCGTTATGCACCTCGCGGAAGAATTCAGTTCTCAGTGAAAATCAACAGCTTCCTCTTTCATGTGGTGCTTGATGGTCATCTCCAGTGCTGCGCTGAGATAGATAACGTGGGGGGCGAAATTGATATAGCGCCAGGCCGGTCTCGCCAGATCAGGGCTTGAGAAGTCGAGATTGGATTTTATCCCATCAGGATAGGTCTTCATGTCACGATCGAAAGAGACTTGATCCGAGATCTGTTGCATCAGGGGTTTTGAAACCCTGTCCAGAATCTGGTCGTAGTTTCGCCTGCTCGTTGGGTCTCCAATGATCGTAGCTGAGATGGGGAGGATGATCTGGTCGGGGATGGCGCCGTCCCGCCTGAGAACGTCATTTATCAGGAACCGGTGGACACGGCCGTTCCCGTCAGAAAGAGGATGGATGTAGACGAACCCGAAGGCTGCCACGGCGCTACGCATGACAGGAGACTGTCCTTCCGTCCTGTCGAGGAAAATTTTTAATCCCTCAAGCATATCCGCTACGTCTTGTGCGGGAGGCGCGAGGTAATGAACAACATTCTCGTACCTCATCGTGTATTCTCCAACGAATACTGGTGACAGCCGCAAGCCAAAATGCTCGGTTATTGTGACGTCACCGAGGATGTTGCGTTGCAATTCGGCAAGGTCAGTATCTGTCAGGGGGACTGTCCCTTGCCCGGTTCTTGTGGCGAGTACGTGGCTGAAGCGCTGGATCCGGTCAAGTTGATGCTCCTCGCCTTCAATGATGAAACTTGCCTTGCTTTCACGATTTGTCAGCCACACTGCGGCCCGGGCAAGCATGCTCTCGCCGAACTCCTGCACCAGTTCACCGTAACCGGCAGACACGTCCATCTCCGCAGCCGTCTTGAGTTGACTGGAAAGCGGGATAAAGGGACAAAAAAAGCGGTTCCCAGGCATGTTGTCACGGACGCGCCATCTGCTGACGTTGCTCGTCTTGTCCGGAGAAGCTGTTACCTGAAAAGATGCGTCCAGTGCGAAGACGTAGTTGCCGCCGAGGTCGACTGGCGGCACGAGCGTTTGTCCGGTGACGAACTCAAAGAGAAATGACGCCCGTCTGGCGTATTGTCCGGTCGGCGCACTGTTTATCCACTCCTGGACAAAACCTGGTCCGGTCTTCGCAAAGACGCGGGCCAGCAACTCCAGGCTGGTGGGTTCGTGTCGCAGATGAAACTGCAGATGCGCGGCTGCCGTGTCAGCCGGACGCATGTTTTCGGGATACGTCTCGATGCTGTATAAATTATGATGACTGCTCGAGCGACGACTTCCAAGCTGGCTTTTGACAGCCAGTCCGCCGAATGGCTCTGCATCATATTTCAGTGCGAGCCACATGCCGCCAATCGGGTCCGCCATTCGAATTAGATTCCTGCCGAGTTGTCCAAAACCGTTTATTGATGCTTAAAATCGCATATAAACGATGCCTTGTGTAAAAAAATATATATGGACAGCCGTGGCCACGCGTATGCTTCCGTCACTTCGTCTTTGTGATCAATAATTCCCACTCGCTGAAGCGCCCTCACGGCGTTGATTTTCACTGAGAACTGATGGTACGGATCAACTGCGGCGTGATGGATTCCTCCACTGGACAGTCAACTCTTCAGCATCCTCTCAGGACCACTGCGAGCCGTCCACACCGTCAGTTCTTAGTGAAAATCAACATCCTATGGCGTGACGCTTGAAGAATATCGGCGGAAGTGGGGACTTCCGTCTCATTATCCTATGGTCGCTCCCAATTACACAGTGCGCAGATCGGAACTTGCACGAGAAATCGGATTGGGGCGAGACATAACGTCTGCTGCGACAGAATTTGATGATATGGGCAACGGAATCGGCATTGCCAGAGAGGTCGCAGGAGAAGCGTCGGGGCATAAAGAAGGCCATCCACCAAAAGCGGAGCGCGCCGTCAGACGAGGCGGCGTGGCTGTTCTTTTGATTCAGTCATGATGATGAACAGACCGCTGTCTACCTTATATCCCGACGCTAGAGTCCGGCAGACGAAAGATTCCTTTTATACAATCCAGATTGCGGATTGCGATCTGCGTGTGTGTCTTTTCCCGGAAGGCGCTACCGGGATAGAGTTCGCCGCCTTCCTGGAAAAGGCCGCGCACCGTATCATAAGGTGCGAGATGAGACTCTGGGGCTTCAATAGAATCGTGAAGATACCTGATAACAGCGCAGTCGAGGTTACGAAAAAGTTTATCACTATTTACGTCGTGCCGGGAATCACGATTCACCGGCATCGGTATATCATCCGTGCTTAATGTGTCTCGCAGGCCTTCATAGGCGGTCTTGAGCATCTCCAGGTCTTCGCGTGTCGTTAAATCAAGACAGTTGCCCAGATCTACGACCAGACCAATAACGAACGGTTTGAAACCGGAATCCCTGCGCTGTTTCTGATATGCCCATTCTTGCGCACGTAACGGGTCGGACTCCCAGACATAGAAACCCGGTCCAAGCCAATCGTAGTCGGTCTCCGACGGAGTTGGTGCGCTTTCTCCGTTAATCAGTTTCCGGCCGACCTCTTCAGAACAACCATGATAACCGAGTACAAAAGATGTATGAAGAACTGTCAACGCAGTTACGCTTTAAGCATGCCCTCAATGCGTGGGTCACGCGTGTACTCTTTGGTAACCGCGCCTTTGCTATCGATAATCCCCATTCGCAGCAAAGCCGCATGGGCTGTCCGCTTGCTCTTCGTGTTCGCAAGGGTCTGCTTTCTTATTGCTGCTAGAGCAGTCTGATGGGAGTTCAGCTTCATGATGCTACATATAAGGCAGCTAAGTGAAGAAGTCACCCTGTTTTATCTCAGCCTGCCTGATGGAAAAGGCGGCATCCGGCTCCCTGTTGTCGCATCCCATGACCACCATCCACCTGCTCCGAAGGTCGCGTCGTAGTAATTTTCCTTTTCGGCTCGTCTGGTAGTGTAGGCCTCATCCGTGCGACCGAAAACTTCCATTGGATATCCGTCATTCCGCGCCGTGTCCTGCAGGATGAAATCCGGGAAAACGAGATCCCGTTCCGCGTCGAAACGCAGTGGTTTTTCGAATGCGCGCCCCGCTGCCACGAGGGCATCGGCTACCGCCAGTTCATGACTGCTTTCGAAAGGAAGCAGGCTGTGAGAGACGGTCATCAGGGCACCAGTCCTGACTTCCGCCTGGATCCAGCCCTTCCATCGGCTATTGGGCGCTACGATGTTTCGTGCCGTCACATAGAGCAACGCCACAACATGTGCCTGCCGCGCCGCTTCGGGCAGGGCGAGCGTGGCTGCCGCCAGTTGGTGCGACCGGGCAAGACGGTTCCTCTCAGCCGCAGGCACTGTCAGAAAGCAGCGGTAACCGTTGCGCTGGCCGGTCAGGGCCATCGTGAAATTGCCCCTGGGATCTGGTTCCAGAGCCTCCACGAACCCGATCAGGAACAGATGGTTTTCCTGTCCTTCTGTCCTGACAACGGCATGGAGACGCCGTCCGAACTTTTCATGCCCTGGGGCAACAGGACAGAGAAGATCGGAGATCAGTCTGCCCTGCGCCCGGATCCGGGTTCCGGCAGAGGCGATCCGGCCCAGGGCAACCGTCGGTGTGCGGTGTCCGGCGAATTGTGGCCGCCATTCGGTCAGCCCCGCCCGCTCCCACAGGAGATGGAGCAGCCCGAGAGGCGTCATCCGGCGCTGTCGCGCCTGTCCAGGCCGATCTGAAGCAGGCAGCGGCGTGTCATCGACTGGCCGGGGTGGCCCCTTGCGGCGCAGGCCGATCGACAGGGTCACAGCGACATCCCCATCCTCACCCTCGCGAATTACGCTATTTACATAGCTGGCGCGCCCACTTTTCTCCGGGTCAGGCTTGTAGAACGGGCATGTCTTTTCATGCAGCGGTCCTTCATTTGGCCAGACGGCGAGGTGATAACTGTGACTGTCCGCCCGGTAACGGATCTGTAGAGGCAGTGCGGCACCGCGATGCTGGCACAGGCATCGCGCCTTGTCAGAACGCTCCGCGCTCCGGCTTTCATCATATTTTGCCTTAAGGCGGCGTTCCCAGCGTTCCGGGTCGGTGCGGCGCCATTCGAGTTGGAACCTTTCCCCGCCAGGAAGGATGATGATCGTGCCCGTCATGCCGAGGTTTTTTCTCGCAATATCCTGATCTGGGCGAGGATTTCCTTTTCGGTCATTCCGGTGCTGGCCGCGCCCTCCTTCGGTGCGCCTTTTGTCATAGCGTCCCTGACACCCAATATAAGCAGTGCCTGACGCCGGGCTACACCGGGCTGCCGGTCCACGCGGCGTTCAATAGCCTCCAGGCGTCCAAGCAGGTGACCGTCGATGGGAGGTATGGTGCGGGGCGGTGTCTGAAAACCGGGTTTCGGGATGGAGGCAGCATCACGCAGCATATAGGAAAACGGTGTCAGCATGTCTGTGCCGGCTGCGTGCTCATTCTCTTCATCGTCATTGGCGGTCGCAACCCGGCGTGGTGCGGCGGCGACTGCTGCACCAATCTGTGCAAAATTGCGCAGGATGTCTTGAGAACCTGGACCGAGGCGGTCGACTGCTTCCTGGAGTGCGCGAACATCCGGCTCGTCGTGTACCGTGGTCAGTTCAGACTGAAACAGGCCGCCTTCGATCGTCGCGAGGAGGGCGAGCAACTGCTGGTCCGGGGGCACCCGATTCAGGTCCAGCGGCGCTGCAAGCATGACCGGCTGGGCCATGCGGATCGCGCCTGACCGCCCATTGACGGCGGCAAAGAACGTCTTCGAATGGACGATGCGACCGGCATACATCGTTATGGCCTCGCCCTCGATGAGTGACTGAAGGTCTGCCCAGGGAATACGGGCGACTTCCCGGACTTCGGCACCCCGTCCTTCCCGATAACTGCCAGCCGAGTTGCCTTCGAAATGCGTGGCCTGACTGACCTCGATCCGATCGGACTGCTTTTCGATCCACTCGCGCGTGCGCATGGCATCCTGCAGGCGCATGGCGTGGGTGAGGTTGGCGTTGCCGAGCAGGGTAAAGGCTTTGTCGCCGATGCGTGTCGTAAGACCCGGAAGATCCTGAAACCCCAGCCAGAACATGCAGTTCAGGCCGCGTCCCATGGCCAGCTGCCGGTCCATGCCGTCCGTGACGTAGGCGGAGAGTTCGTCGTAGAAAAAATGGAACGGCGCGTCGCCGCTGCCTGCCTTGAGCTTGAAGACCTGCTCGGCGGGGCCGTCAAGGCGGGCGCCAAGAAGCTGGGCCATGACGCCGCGACCGGCCGCGACCACGATCTTGCCCAGTCCGGCCAGCGTATCCGAGGAATTCTCCAGCGCGGGCAGCGTGACGACGAGAATGCGGCGGTTCAGCACCACATCGCGCATATCGATGTCGGGTGTCTGGGCGCGGAAGATATGCCCGAGACTGACGCCAAGCTGCGTGAAGACCCGGGTGAAATACATCTTGGCGTAGCCATGCTGCTCGCTCGGTTTGTTTTCTTTCTGCTCATTCCACGCCAGAGAGGAATCATATCCCGGCAGTTCGCCCAGATAGGCCTGGGCCGGATAGAGGATATCATCGGGAATTTCGGGAACGCTGATCTCGATGGGGTGATCGGAGCCGGGATTGCGGATCAGGAATACGCGATGCCGGGCCAGCGTGCCGATCCAGCGCAGTTCCATGGCGTAGCGCATGGTCTCGATGTTGATCGGCACGCCGTGGGTGTCGCGCATCCAGGTCAGGACCGGGGCGATCGTGCCGGCAAGGCCGACAGCACGATCCCGAAAGACGCCGTTGGCGTCGTTGCTCGACGGCTCACCAAGCTGGCTGACCAGCATTTCACGGATGGCGTCGGCATTGCCGGTCGCAAACGGATTGAACGTATTGGACTGGCGGATGCCGCTTGCGGTCAGAAAATTGAGATTGAGCACCTGGTCGTCCAGCCCGAAGCGGCGGGCAAGCGCCAGCACATCCCCGTGGACCGTGTTGTCACCCTTGCCGTCGATCAGGATGAACCCGGATCCATGCGCGAGAGGATTGGCCAGCAGGGAGATTGCGGATGTCGTTTTGCCTGCACCCGTTGTGCCGGGCACGGAGGCGTGCTGGCGCCCCGCGTCGGATGAAAGCCAGAGTTGCTGGCCGGTCAGTCCGTCCGTTCCAAGATATATGATGCCTGCCGCCGCTCGCGGCCGACGGGTTTTGGGATCAAGATCGTGTTTGTCCTTCAGGCCGGAATACCTGGGCAGATGAAAAGGCAGCACGGGCTGGCGGGTCATGACCCAGAGCGTCAGGCAGAGGGCGAGTGGAAAGGTGATCCCGACGATCGCGGGAGCCAGCACGCTGAGCCCTGCCAGAATCATGAGGGCGAACCCGGAACTGCTGGATTGCAGCTCTTCGGCGATCCGGACCGTGAAGGGACGCGTGTCGCGATAGGTGGAGCCGTGTTTCAGTTGCTGGTGGACCTGCGGTCCGCCGATCTCGCGCTTCACCATGCGTCAGTCTTCCAGCCCGAAAGGAGATTTTCCCGTGTCGATCGTGGGCGCCACGGGAGCGGTTGGTGCCGTGGGGGAAACCGGCGCCGTCGGCGCTGTCTGCGCTCCGCTTGGGGGTTGCGGATAAGTGGTGATAGGCCGCTGCGTCATGATGCGTCGTGCGGCATCGATTTCCGCGCTCGCCGGGTGACCGTCGGGATTGCCGACCACATTTCCATCGATCGGCATGCGCGCGCCCGGCACATAGGTTGAGCGGACCCCTGGCGCGCCTTCGTCCGTCATGGGCGCGCCGGAGAGTGGGGGTAGAATTGCAGGCGGCCGTAGCATGCCAGCGGGCCCGGTGTCGGGAACGGCGCGGTCGGAAACCATGGCCTGACGTGTGCCGATGATCAGGATGGCGGCCAGTCCCCCAGCGACCAGCGCGGGCAATGCCTTTTTCAGGCGCCAGCGCCGTGCTGCTGCCGCTTCTGGTAAAGTCGGTGCCGCATCGCTCGTCTCCGTCTGCCCGAAATCAGATCCAAGATGGAGATGGAGGGGCTGTAAGCCTGTCCCGTCGAGTTCAATGGTGATGGGTGCCCGGCCATCAGCGTGGAGGATGATACGGGTCATGGGAAGATCCTTGTGCTGCGGGCATCGGGCGCAGGATGGCGAGTGCGTTCTCAACCGCAGGGATGTAGATCGGACGCTGGTAGCGTCGTTCTTCGCTCCAGTGCGCACGCGCGCCGGCGGCCTCGATGCGGGGATTGGGATGAAGGTCTTCGGCCGGGATCTCAGCAGGAAAGCCGAGTGAGTGCAGCGCGTACCACAATGATCGGTCGATGAGCTTCACGATGGCGAATGAAGAGGGGGCGAGCACGCCCGCCTGACGCCGGGCTTCGTGCAGCAGGGTCATGAGCGCAGTCACGCTCCATCCGCTGCGCTCGCAGACCGTATCGATACAGTTTGTGATTTCCTTGTCCTGCAGGGCAGAGCGGGCGCTGCTCATAACGGACTCTGGCACCGTGAGCGGCGCCAGCGGACCATGCGGACCATCAAGGCCGGCGTCGGCCAGACCGGCAGAGAGTTCACCAAGCAGGGCGAGGGCGTCCCGGCGCCTCTGGAGGTAGTGCATCGCAAAGGCAACGAGAAGCACCTGTTCGACAGGGGATGCGGCGTTGATGCTGGACCAGTGGCGGCCCAACTGGCGCGTGAACGCCTCGAGCGCGCCGGTTTCACTGTAGCGGCCCTGTGCATCGACAGCGAAGCGCGCGCCCCATTCGGCACGTGTCAGAGCCGGGTCCGCGGGCAGGGGGATACCATCCGTGGGCGTTACAAGCCTGTCCAGTCGGCGTCGGACGAATCCTTTCAGTGTCGGAAACATTTCTGCCTGGACCGCGATCAGACCTTCCAGATCGAGCGCTTTTGCAAATCGGCCGGGGGCAGCACGCCACATGCATAACCCGCCCAGAAGGGCAATCACGATGGCCACCGGCCATTTCAGGGCATTGCCCAGGATTGCAAGGCCATAATAAAGCTGGATCGCCCTCACCAGATCCGGTCGATATTGCGCGGCCTGCAACTGGACCTGCAGGCGCATCAGGTCGGGATTAGACGTATGCAGCAGGTTGATCTGCCCCAGCATGGCCCGCAGATAGAAGGCCGTGATCTGCGTATGCCACAGGCCCCAGGCCATGTAGCTGAACAGGAGGACCCCGACGATGATGAGGATCGAGGAGAAGAGCAGATAGTCATCGCTGGATGACCATGGGACGCGGCTCGTGCTCATGAGCGATCTCCCCTGCGGTTTCTGGCCATCATCGTGAGGGCGATGTCGTAGAAACGCCGGAGATAGGCGTTGCCATGGCGTGGGGTATGAGAGTGATAGAATGCTACGGCCTGCCAGAGGTCGCCGTGTGCTTCGTCCATCGCCTGACCAAGGATCCAGGCGCCTGCCTCGATATTGGCGCACGAACTGTCGCGCAGCGCTGCATATGTTTGCGCGGGCGTGCTGTGCCATCGCCTCGCGATGCGATCGACCCATGTCGTGTTGACCTGCATCGGCCCGAGATCCGCCGTGCCGTTACTGTTCGGGCTGACCATTCCGGGACGGCCGGCCTCGACATAGAGGAGGACGAGCAGCACGCCACGGGGCACGCCGGAGATTTTTGCCGCAGCCTCCAGACAGGCCGCAATCTGGCGGCCATTTTCTTCGACGCTCGTGGCGCGGGCGGTCGTGCTGGCGGCAAAAAGGGGAAACGTCCCGAGTGCCGCCAGAGCGAGGCGGGGGATCATGTCGCCCCCTGCAAGGTCGGCGCGACATCAGCGATCCGGCCATGGGCTTCGCCCCAGAAGTCGATCAGATGATTGAGGACCAGCGCGTCGTCCATCTCCGCAAGCCTCATCGTGACATCGATCAGACATAACATCACGACCGTAAATGAACCGGCGCGTACCTTGCGTACGGCATAGCCGAGCGCGCTGTCGGGCGTCCTGCTGACATCAAGGGCAAAGCCCGTCCCTGTCAGTTCCAGCCACAGGGCTTCGGCACTGATCAGGAAAACCGGCAGATAGGCTTCAGGGTGTGCCGCGTCAGCCGGTGGTACGACCACCCTTTTTCCGGTCCCAGGGTCCAGCAGTTCAATCGGCTTGCCGATTTTGGCCAGAAGCCGTGTCTGCGCGGCACTGATCGCCGCCAGATCGATCGCGCTCATGAGAACCGCCTCCTTTGCCATGTCGGCAGGGCGGTGCGGACCGGCCCGATGAGAAAGCGTCGGATGGAGCGTATCGCGGCCGGCAGCGTCAGCCCGAAAAACGAGATCGTCCCGAAAAACACCACGCCGAAGATCCCGATCAGCAGGGTGGTGAGGCTCCAGTGTGTCACGGAGATGAGAATGGGAAAGCAACTGCGGGCATCGAGAATGAAAACCCGGACAGGATAGGCCGTTGCACGCCACATCACGCGTCTCTCCTTTCTTCCGCCAGAGCGGTGTCTTCGGTGATCAGATCGGCATCAAGCAGTTTGCGGATGGCCTTTCCGAAAGACTGGCCCTGCGCCTCGACTGCGTCGGCCACGACGTCCGGCCAGTCTGTTGGCTCGGTCCGGGTCAGCTTGCGGCGCAGATCACGATCGAAGGTGAGGAATTCGCGGATCGCAACACGCCCGCCGCCCTTGCGGGGCACAAGGCGCTGGTTGATGCAGAACCGGAGCGCCTGAGCGAGGGCCGAGACCAGGTTGTCACGTTCCGAGGGGGGACAGAGCGCGATCGCGCGCTGGATCATGAGGGAGACGCTGTCTGCATGCAGCGTCGTGCCCAGGATACCGCCCATCATGGCGATATTGATGGCTGCATTCATGGTCTCGCCGTCCCGACATTCCGTGATGATGCCATCGCTCATCTCGCGGCGTGTCAGGCTGCGGGTGAATGTGGGAAAAGTCAGGGTGGGGGGGCGGATCTCCGTCTGGCTGATCCGCGAGCCTGAAGGCGGTCGCAGGTCGTCCAGCAGGAACTCGATGGGCTCCTCGCCGGTTGCCATGTCGCAATATACGGTCGGGTCCATGAGTTTTTCGATGGCAAGCCCGAATTGCAACGTGGTCTTTCCGGAACCGGTTGCCCCGCCAAACAGGACCATGCCGCTTTTGAGCCTGTTCGTGTCCCGGATTTCCTGTTCGACCATCTGCTGGTCAAGGCTTGCGGGGCGGGCGGGGATCGGACGCATGACGATATGGACGCCGCTGCCCCGCTTGACCGAAATGGGTGAAAGATTGATCCGGAAACGCAGATTGACCTTGCGGTCCAGTGCCACGCTGTAGGCCGTATCGAGGATATGGCCGACACCAAGCATGGCCATCCCGTCAGAGGCATAGACATGGCCGACGATATCCGCCAGCGCAAGGGAGTCCGTCGCTTTGCATGTGGCGTAGCGGATCACGCCGTGCACTTTGATCGTGACCGGATGGCCGGTCTTGATGTCGATGCGCGAGGCGCCGAGGCCATGCGCCCAGCGAAGGAGGGAGTCCAGCCCTGGCGCGTTACGCCGTCGCTCCTCGACCCAGGCAAACGCTTTCCTGCCTTCATCCGGCCAGCGTTCGTCGGTCGTGACGGGGATGGTGATATTCATCGGCAATGCTCCGGATAACCGTAATCGCTTCCGCGCCGGACGTGGCCCTGAAGCCCCGGCTGGCTCGCGATCCGGATCGTGCGGTCATTGAGGTGGAGGGTGTCTCCTCCTCCCACGGCATCCTGGTGCTCGAACACGACGCGCGGTTCTTCGACGCGCCCGGCGTTCAGCAGCACCCGGTAGCGGGCCATGCCGGTAATGTCGCGCTGCAGGCGCGACAGATCGGAGAGGAAGATCTCGGTTGCCTGCTTCTCTCCGTCTGCCCAGCCTTCGGCCACCCACTGGTTCCAGTGTGACACTTCCGCCTTTGTGCGAGGCAGGGCCGCCGCTACCGGGTGATGCGGTTTGCCCCATGTCCGGACGAGATACGTGCGCCAGTCCGGGGGCGCGGATGTCAGTTGTGCCTCCCGGGTGATCTCGAAAACACATTCTGTCTCGTGCGCCACCTGGCCGGTGTCATTGAGCGCAAAGGCCATCTGTGCCTCGGTGACGATCGGGGGCTGCATGAGGGTCTGGCCACTCCCGATCGGAAGCACGATCGATCGGAAATCATAAGTGGCGTCGAGTGTCTCCTCATGGCGCCGCAGCATCTCGTTGATGGCGAATGCCCGGGCGGCCAGACCGCCCTGCGCGCCGTAAATATGCGCGGCTTCCCGAAGCTGGGTGCTTCGGCCGGGTTTCAGGTCATCGCCTGGCTCGTCATTGGGGCGGGTGTTCTGAAGGGCCTCAAGAGAGGAAGGCGCTTCGCCGCCGACTACCTCGTCGAGCGTTGAGGCCCCTGTCACCGGTTTATTGATGGGATTGGCAAGGGCGGGGTCAGCCTCGTCCACCTGATCCGCACCCGGCTGGGGCGGCTGTGGCTCCGGGACCAATGTGCCGCTGCGGGCCGATGGCGGGGATGGAGACGATGTCGGTAGCCGGACGTGCTGCCCCTCCTCAATGACAACCTTCCCCGTGGAGACAGAAGCCGCATGGGTCGGGCTGCCTGCGGCCGTCACGACGATGGCCGAAGATAGAAAGAGCGTCATCTTACGCATGCCAGGCCACCGTTATCGCGTGGTGAAGCGGGTCTACCGAGACCATGGCCTGATCTCCGGCCTGATCGCCCAATGTCCGAAGGATATCCACCACGGCAGCAACGCTGTTGGTCGCGACGCGCATTGCTCGGGGATGGCCGGTGACAGTCACGCTATAGCCAATCTCCTGGCCGAGTTTTGCGACGGCCTTGCCCAGCGGGCCGTCCCACACGAACCAGATCCGGCGGGTCAGGTCATCGGGGAGCGGGGGTTGGTTGGCAGATGCCACGACCGGAGACGGGCGGATGCTGCCAAGTTCCCGAAGATCAGTCGTGGTCTCTGCTATTGACCGCTGCAAGGCCAGTTCAGGATTGGCCATGCCGGTCGTCGCAATGGGAGAAGGTGACGACAGGCTCTGCGCACAGGCGTTGAGCGCCATGGGCAAAAGAAAAATGAGCAGAGAATGTTTCATGAGCTTCTCCGGATAACGGAAGAAGCTTCGAAGATCATCTTGCGACTGCTGCAGCAAAAATTGGCTGCGTTGCTTTTTATTTCATGCAGGCCCCGAGAGCGGATTCGTGTCCTCTTTTGGGGTATGCTGTCGCCGGATTGACGCGCAGAATTGCGTGGGACAGGAGCAACCCTTTTCTGTTTTTGGCTCTGAACGTGAGGGGATCACCGGCAGCCATTCATGTTGCTGACAGTCCTACCAAGCATTTGATGTGCGCTGAACAATCTGTATCGATGGGACACAATGAGGTATGTCGATGATATGTAGCCGAGAGGGTAGAGTGCAGGATGAAGATCATCAGAACGGCCATCGTGATGGCGATCATTGCAGGCACGAGTGCCTGTTCGTCCACGGGTGATGCTTCCATAAAAAAAACAACCATCGCGGAAGTTGATCAGAATATTCATGATGGTGTGACAACTTCATCCCAGGTGCGTCAGATTTACGGTGAACCGGGGCAGAAAACCTATGAAGATGGTTATGAGGTCTGGATTTATAGTTTTACGTCCGGCAGGGAGGATGGTCTTTCAATAGCGCAGGACGTAGTCGGACTTGGCATGCGTGGAGAAAGATCAAATAACAAAAGCAAGATGCTGACTGTTGTGTTGAGTAACGGGATCGTGCTGAAGCATAGTTTTGCCACCTCGCATTTCAGCTCCAGCAGTGGCTTGAGGTAGTAATATCGCAGGCAGGTAATGGTTCGGTATGAATGTATTGATCTGGGTAAGGCATGCAGCAGGGGCTGACTATAATGAAGACGTGTGCCGCAGAACTTAAGTTGGAAGAAACCCCCTGCATGGTCCGTAGTAGTGGGTCATGGTAAGTGCGTATTCGCATGTCTCCTGATCAGAAACACAGCCATACGCGCTCCAGACGTATATCCCCCTTTAAGTCACTGCATTGACGGGTAAGCGGTCCTTCTGGTGACGAAACCATGGGACCATGCGGCGGATGGCTTCTTCAATCTGGTCCGTTGCGACCGCAAAGCTGAAACGGATGAAGTATTTCCCGTCTATGGGGTCGAAATCAATGCCCGGTGCTGTCGTAACACCCGTATCCAGCAACAGGCGCTTGCAAAACGCCATGCTGTCATCCGTCAGGTGCCGGATATCGGCATAGATATAGAACGCTCCATCTGGTGGCGCGATATGGCGCAGCCCCATTTCGGGCAGGGCACGCAGCAGCAGGTCACGATTGCGCCGGTAGGTTTCCATATGCCCTTCAAGCTCATCGCGGCAATCGAAGGCGGCAAGGGCCGCGTGCTGGCTGAGGGCGGCGGGCGGCAGGAACAGGTTACCCATCCGCGCGCGGGCGGCTTCCACCTTTGCTGGCGGGACAACCAGCCATCCCAGCCGCCACGGCGCCATGCTGAAGTATTTGGAAAAACTGTTTACCACCAGCGCATCGGGATCATATTCCAGAATACTGTGCGCGCGTTCGCCAAAACTCAGGCCGTGATAGATTTCATCCGATATGATGCAGATCCCGTGCGCGCGACAGACGTCAACAATGCGCCGTATTTCATTTGCAGACAGGATGGTACCGGTGGGGTTGGCCGGACTGGCCAGGATCAGCCCGTCGGGAGCGGGATCAAGCTCTGCAATGGCATGGGGGGTCAACTGGAAGCGTTCTTTTTCCCCACACGGAATTTCAACCGGTTCCATATGGAGTGAGCGTACCACATTGCGGTAGGCCACATAGCCCGGTCGCGCCATGGCCACACGCGCGCCGGGCACAAAACTGGTCATGAGCGCCAGAACCAGCGCGGGTGATGCGCCACAGGTCAGGATAATCTGTTCAGGCTGGAGCGAAACGCCATATGTTTCGTCATAGTGCAGGGCAATCCGTTCCTTCAGGGGCTGGCTTTCCCAATAGCCCATGGGGTCGGTCGCCAGCACGTGCTGGGCGCGTTCGATCGCCGCGCCTGGCGCGCCGGTGGAAGGCTGGCCAAATTCCATATGAATGATGCTGCGCCCCTGTGCGGCCAGTTCATGCGCCAGTGCGCTGTTGGACAGCGCGTGGAAGGGATCGATTGGCGGCACAGGCATCATGACCTCAAGGTGGAGAAAATAGGCTTATAGGGCGATGATCGCCCTGCGACCAGAAACTGCCTCTGGAAATCAGGCGGTCTGCCCAGCGTTTTCTACGCGACGTGCCAGTTCCTGCCAGGAACGTGTTGTGAAGGGCAGAGGCTGGAGTTTGCAGAATTCCATATATGATTGTATAAGGCACATTATCGGTCAAATATGAGTGATAGTAATGGGCTCACCAAAATCCCGCGCGGCTCTTGAACGACTGGGGCGTGACCTTCGTGGCGCGCGCCTGCGGCGCGGCATAGCGATAGCCGACCTAGCCGCTCGTGCCGGCACGTCAGCAAGTTCCATCGCGCGCCTGGAAAAGGGAGACCCGGGTGTGGGGATCGGCACTCTGGCTGACGTGCTTGTCGTGCTTGGTCTTCTGGACCGGTTGGCCGACCTGATTGATATCCGCAAGGATGATCTGGGACTGGCGTTGGCTGCTGAACGTCAGCCTCGTCGAGGCCGGTCTTCTGCGACCACGTTACGCAGGCAGCAGGATAAGGATAAGGCCACGCATGGGGGAGCGGATATTATTGATATGGATGGTGCTTCGTTCTGATGCCTGATTTCAGCGCCCATGTCGTTCTTGGCGACAGCCTGACTCCCGTGGGTCAACTGCGTTTTACGCAGGCAGGTCCACGGCAGTTTTCGACCTTCACTTATGATCCGGCCTGGGTCGAGAATTCTCGGGCCTTTGCCATCCAGCCAACCTTTCCCCTTGGCTCTGGGCCGTTTCATGCGGCTGGCCAGCCAAGGAACGTGCGCGATGCCCTTGCGGGTGTCTTTGCTGATGCTGCGCCCGACAGTTGGGGGCGCAGGCTTCTCGAGCGTGCCTACGGTAATGGGCTTTCCGAGTTTGAATATCTCACACTGTCGGATGACGTATGTCGGCAGGGTGCGCTTCGTTTCGCCGATGATAACGGAGAAATCATTCGTGGCGGCGCCGATGACATCATACCGCGTCTGGTCGATCTTGCCGCTATTACGGCTATCGCGCGGGCATATGAACAGGGCAAGGACATATCCGAAAGGGATATGCAGGCGCTCGCTGGTGCAGGTGGTTCGGGTGGGGCGCGACCGAAGGCCAATGTTCGGGACGGCGATGTGCTCTGGCTTGCAAAATTTACCTCGGTTCACGACCAGTGGCCAATAGAACGTATTGAAGTTGCCACGCTTCGTCTGGCAAGAGCATGCGGAATCCGGACGCCAGAGGTCAGGCTGGAACTGGCTGAAACGCCGTTTCCTGTGGCTCTGATCCAGCGGTTTGATCGGCGTGGGGCTGGCCGGATTCCTTATATTTCGGCGAGGACTGCTCTGGGGAAAACCGGAACGGAACTGGGTTCCTATACGGAGATTGTCGATTTTATCCGGACCTATGCCGCCGATCCCCAGGCAGAGTTCCGCGAACTCTTCCTGCGTCTGGTTTATACTATTCTCGTGTCAAATAAGGACGATCATCTGAAAAATCACGGATTTCTCTATGTGGGCGCTGGACACTGGCGGTTATCCCCCGTTTTCGATGTGAATCCAGCACCCGACCGTAACCCGCATCTGGAAACGGCGATACTGGAGGGCGGTCCGCATGATCGGTCCATCCGTCTGGCACTGGAGGCGTGTGAATTCTTCGAAATTACCCCTGCTGAGGCCCGGCAGATGATCCGCGTGACAGCGCGGCGAATTTCGGATGAGTGGAGGCCTGTTCTGCGAGAGGTTGGTGTTTCCGGGGCGATGGCGCGTCATTATGAAGCCGCCTTCATAAACGATCAGATCGGGATCGCGCTAACGATCTGATAGTCACATATGACTGATAATATCGTATAATATGCCAGATACGACACATAAATTTGTCGAATCTATCCCTGCCAGACGTCGCCGCGCTATTGATCGAACAGCATGGTCAACATCATTGTGTCCGCAATGATCGGGATGTGAGGCCGTCAGGAAAATATCGGTCACCTTCTACCCAATGGTAAATTCGAGTTCCGATTGTTCATCAATGGCGCGCAGGGTTTCATACAATCCTGCGGCCACGCCTCTACCTTCCACGATCTCATCCGCCAGTTCATCCAGAACGCCGGCAAACGCTTCATCGGTCGCGAGACCGAAAACATTCATGCGCTCGCTTTTTCTGCGTTCGATCTCGCTGTTTGCTGTTCCCGAGGGAAATACGGTGGCGAGCATCCGCAGGGCTCGAGCAAAGTGGATCCGTTTGTAAAGGCGCGAACGGAGCGCCGTGTCGCCAGGCGTCGTCGAGAAAGACCAGAGTTCGATTGGCCCCAGGACGTTCACCAGAAGCTGTTCATACTTTGCTTCTCCGGCCGACATGTCCACGAAGAATGGCGCACCATTCTTTCCCGGTCCCGGCAGTGCGTTGCGGATCACATAGGCGCTGGCATCGGACAGCTTAAAGCGTCGGATAAGGCTGTCTGCCGTCTCCTGATCACCGCATTTGAGGACCCATCGGGCGGTTGATATCTTGTAAAGGTCCTCGCTGAAATCGGTATGGTTCTGTGAAATGAAGGCGAGTTGGACGTTGTGCTTGCGCCCCTCGCGGCCGTCGCGGACAGCCTGCTTGTCTACCTGGGGCGCTGGTTCGGTACGGTGCCACTCATCGAAGTCGACACGCTTCGTCGTTTCATACATCTCAGTGAAGCGGGCGAGATGATAGTCCCGCATGGACGGGGGCATATGCGGGTCGTCGGCATAATCGGGATGGAGAAAGAAATTCCGGGCCAGGATATGGCGGCCAAGCATATACATGAGCGCTGTCTGGCGGTTGGCCGCGGGAGAGCCGGATGGTGCCACCTCGGCAAGATCGAGAACGATCACGCGCGCGTCCCCCATATCCAGCCTTGTCGGGGACGCCAGCATGGGAAAATTCTTGATCACGTTCATGATGTAGCGATCAAACGTGTCGATCAGGCTTTCTCCAGTTTCCAGGGTGATCTTGGAATAGCGTTTTTCGATTTCCGGGCTGCGGGCCGCAATCAGCAGATCCTGCAGGACCGGTACTGCATGGCGCTGGGCAAAACCTGCAAGGCGGTATTCCCTGAGATTGACAAGGGCATCGACGACATCCCGCCACCATGTCGGATCGTCCTCTCCCGCATGGTGGGGCAGGCTGATGCCCAGCGATGTTATTGCGGCATCGACGTCGGGCTCGATCCCCGGAGTGTAGATTTTGGGCGTGCCCCCCTGCACCCCGGTACAGAGGCGGTAGGCTTCATCAATCACGTCCTCTACCAGATGGTCCATGCCCTCCCACGGCCTGCCATCCAGCGGCGTAGCAAGGAGCGAGATGAAATTCTGCAGGAAAACGCGCTCGAGTGGCAGAGGATATTCCAGTCCGACCTGGGTATCGAAGACATTGACCTCGAAGCCCGGGATTGCCTGCATCTTGACGTAAACCGCCTCGTGCTGGCGTTCGGGGCCAAGCGCGTTGCGCAGCATCTCGATCAGTCCGCGCGAGGACGGCCCGATATCGAGCTTGCCGATATAGGGGAGCTTCGTGCCGTGGCTGCTGATCGCGGCGCTGCTGAGGATCAAGCCCAGCAGAATGGTATTGGCCAGAACGGATTTTCCGCCGCCAGGCGGGGCGATGATAATGTCTACGACGGATGGGCGTAGCCCGCCCCCGGTCGGATCATAGGGCCAGATTGAACCATCGGGTTTGCGGAAGAGAATGGATCCCCTCTGCCACGGTGACGCACTGCGTGCCCACGGCATCATGGAGAACGCGTCACCGACAAGAGCGAGCGATGAGGTCGCAGTCGAACCGAGCGCCAGGGCAGGGACAGAACCCATGGCCGCCTCCAGCGGATCGCCAGAGATCCGCGTTGTCTTGCTGTTGCCCCACGCATCAATTGCTTGGGAGAGGTCCGACGCCTGCCGTCGCAGCTTCGCCTCTGCTCCAACCGGAGCCCAGGTTGTGGCGGTCATGCGCATCCGCACGGAATTATGGTTGTTTTTCTGGCGCTCCAGCTTGAGTGCGGCAAACGCCCGTCGAATGTCGCTATTTCCGGGGAACATCGCCAGAAACCCGGCTCCGGCTTCCTTGAAGCCGAAGGCGGCGCGGCCGCCACCCTCCAGGATCATGGCGCTGCGCCACGGCAGTCTCTTGCGGCCAAGCACGCTGGAGAGTTCGGAAAACGGGCGCGGATCCTCTGGGCCAATCGTCATGTCGACCGGGGCGTATGTATAATCCCCCACGGTCACGAGCTGTCCGCCTTTCGTTTCGGCGTCGGCATTGAAGATCTGGTCCCGGATCGCTGGCCAGAGCAGGCCCTGCGGATGTGGCTGCGGGTCATCCAGATCGTCCGGAAGCCGTGGCATTACCCGGTCACCCAACAAGGTCGGTTTCCAGGCGGAGCCCGCCGTTTCACGATAGGTCGCTTCGCGCGCGACCTGCAATGCCTGATGTGGACCGAGGAATTCGCAGGAAATGTCGAACCCCTGCAAGGCTGCCTGGACGCGCGAAATGAACGATTCATGACGGGCGGCCATAATGTCGGAGCGCAGGGCAAAACGTTGGGTATTGCCCACGCGGGGAAACTGGGAGGCAAGGGTCCTGCGTTCCTCTGCCACCTGTTTGCGGTCCTCACGTGTCAGCACGCTGGGCCGGGTCCACAGGACGTAACAGGTGGCCTCCCAGCGCATGACGTTTGGCCAGCGCCGGCGCCTCTCTTCGATGACGTCCGAAAGGTCCGCTCCGATCTGTCGGGCTATGGACCGGCAGCCATTGAGGCTCAGGCGGTCAATCTCGATACCTGAGCGCTCGGGATCGGAAATATACCATCCCACAATGGCATGGCCACGTTCTTCAAGGAGACCCTGCAATTCGATACGCTGCTGCTCGGCGAGCGCTTCCACTTCCTGCCGCGTGCACATGCGACGCAGGCCATTGATGCGCAGTACGGAGACATATTCACCGCGTTTGGTGATGAGATGGTCCCCGTGCGTACTTTCCACATCGCAGAATGAGGCAAGGGGCTGGCGCAGCCCGAGGCTGATGCCGGCCAGCAGACTGGAAAGAATACCGCCCATTGATATGATCCTGTCATGTCATGACCGGTTGGGGATCGGCATCAAGCCATTCCCTGACAAGCGCCGGGTAGATGTCGGTGGGTCCGTTATGGAGACGGCCCAGGGGGAGGAGCCGGATGCCGTCCATCAGGGCTGTCGCGCTTTCATTGATCTGCGGGTCCGCCCGGTTCGCCATCAGCAGGGCAGTCGCCAGCAGTCGGGGAGACGTTGTCTCCAGCCGCCGCCGGGCTTCGGCCGTCCGCGCGTGCAGAGCGCGGAGCACAGCGAGAGCGCTTTTGCATTGCGCAGGCATCATCGCGGTATCCGACCCTGACGCGATCGCGTCCATTGCACGATGCCAGACGACATCCTGTCCGTTTGGCCCGTTGCCGAGCGTCTGCATGAGGGCCTGATGCGCGCAGCGGGTCAGGGTCATGATGCGTGTCTGCGACAGTTTCGGCCACCATATCAGGACGGCTTCGCGTTCGATGGCCGGACGGGTCGGATCCTGCAGGATATTGCATAAGGCGCAGACAGGTCCGGGTCCGTCACCGTGCCATGGAAACCTGCGACCAGGCGTTATCAGGCCGCAGCAGGCACATGTGAAAAGGCCCGGCTCACCCATCTCCCCGGCGCCTGGCGCTGACGGATCCCATGGGCGCGGCAGCAGCCGGAAAGACTGTGTGAGACGGGCCATTGCGATCGGGTTCCTAGCCGCCGCTCGTAAACTGATAGGCCTGAGCCTGCGTACCAACGGTTGCCGAGCCACCGGACGCGGTGTTGGCAGCCTTGTTGATCCACTGCGGACCCGTTGCGAACAGACCGCACAGCACGATGCCGGCGATTGCCATACCGACCTTTCCGGGCGAACGGTTCTGTTCGTTGCGGCTCTGCCAGGCCGCCCATACGCCGCCGATGAAGCAGATGAAGGCAGCGACATACATGCATGCTGCAGCGACAAAGCCGCCCGCTGTCAGCCCCTCCTGGGCGGTGGCCTGCATCTGGGCCCCGATACCGTTTGCGCTGCCGGTTGCGGATTGGGCCAGCGCATGGCTGGCAATGAGGATCGGGACGGCCAATGTGCCAAGTGCCGTGACGGCACGCTGGCTGTATCCGACCCGTTTGGTCACAAGACGCGTCAATCGCCCCGTGTCGGGGATGCTTGTGCGAGAGAGGTTCATGGTCAAGGGCTCCGTTAAAGAGGGAGGCATGTCCCTCGGAGGAGTCTTCGGCCAGTAACATGCGACTGCGAATGTTTTTTCCGAAAAAATCTATCTTGTCGAACGGTACACTATGACTTTGGTATAAAAATGGCTATCCGGCGTTTGGGGTTGATGGGCTGAATCCCCGGCTCGTTGGGAAGGCAGCTCAGGCCACTGCCTGAGCTACCATATCGGGGTGCCGTCCGATGACCCGAACGTAGGCTACAGCGAAGTCGGGGGCCATCGCCCGTGCCTGCTCCCAGTCCCGTAACGTGCCGACAGGAACGCGGAAACGGCTGGCAAACTCGACCTGAGACAGACCGAGATCGTTACGGGTTTTACGGATCAACCGCGCCCTTTGCCCACGCTCCATGCCTTCGATGGATACCGCGCGGTCTTCGGAATCCGCCGGATCAGCAGGTAGAATGATATGCTCTCTCTTCACCTTTGTTGCTCCTTCTCACGGAAATAAAGCGGGGCAGATCGTCCCGCCAGACAAACACACCGGTGAACAGCTTCTCGCCCACGACGCCAACCACTTTGTAGCGATCCTCCTCATCCTCAATGCGGATGGTGGGCAAGATCAGGTGATTATCGTCCTCGAAAATACGGTCGCCAAAGGCCAGAGACAGTTTGTGCTTTTTTTGGTTGGCGAGGTCTTTTGCGGGGTCAAACCTGTTATCCATGAGACGATAATACGGGATTACCGTAGTTGCTGTAAAGTGAAAACTACGGGCATCCCGCAACTTTTAGCCATTTCGACAGGTCGCCATCAACCTCGTATACCCGATAGCATAAAAATCCGGGGCATATATCTTTATCCAGAATCACTCGAATATTTAGTAATAATAAAATATTTCTTGTTTAATTTCTAGAAAATATGAACAGTAAGCGAAAGTGATCGAGCGTAGTTTAGGTGCTACCGCGAATACATCCCTATTTTTGTACGGGCCTCAACTTTGATGGGTCTGTTACCCTCATTATAAACAAGTTTCACACGGTCAACCGTTGGTTGGAATGGACGATAAATTTTCAATTATCCTTGATAGGTATTTTAGAAATACCATAACCAAGAACACCAATGATGATTGGCATGCCAATGAAGGCGAAGAACTGCATAAAGGTCATTCTCGAAGCCCCCCTAAAACGGTCTGTGCCCGTTGAGGGAGAAAATATGCCATTCCCAGCCAGAAAGCGACTCCCAAGATAACGATATGAGTAGGAATGCGGTTGGCTGTCAGATTAAAAAATGACGCAGCCAAAGGAGATAGGACACCTAGCGAAAGGCAAGATCCTGCAGCGGTATCCTGCAGGTTTGCCCGCAGCTTGGTCCGCTCGTTATGAACAAGATTACCCATCCCAGTCATCGTGTTTGGCGGCTTCAAGTTCCCTTGCGATCAGGCTGCGGATTGCTCCAGCATGGTTAATGCCCTGGCGCACGGCCATATGTGACCATCTCACCAGATGGGGGCGCCCCGCTTTTTCGGGTTATTATTTCCCAATTTTATCATGTTTATCGGTTATCAAAAAAATGCGCAGGAAGGTCGAACCTTAGCTAATCTCAGCGCTACGGGTTGGGTTATGATTTTAGCCGGACGTTGTCCAGTGGCTCAGGATCCAGGTTGCTTCCTTGACGGGATTGAGGAGGATCACGCCGAAAACGAACTGGATGAGGCAACTGAGTTTTGAGCGGTTTGTTTTTCCGGTCGCCGACGCGTTCCACGCAACGACCGCCATGAACGCCGCCCAGGCGCCGAACATTTCGAAGAACAGGGCGAAATCACTGACGATTGACAGGATGGCATCCTCTGGGCCGGTCCCGGAAATGACGCTTCCGGTCGCGGCATCCGTATAGCCGGTGACAGAAGCTCCCAGCGAAACCTGCGTATCGAGACCGGCAGAGGTGGTGGATTTGGTGAGTATCCTGTCAAAAGTGGCGAAGACGCCGGAGAGGACAATCCCGATCCAGGGCACCCAGGGACGGCCGACGAACGGGTTCTGGGGCTGGCGCTGCTGCCATAATCCCCATGTCCCGGTCAGGAAGGCAATCCAGGCTGCAATATAGCAGGCCATTGGCAGCAGCCAGGCCATGGCGAGAGCGAGATCGTTGACGAGGTTGACCAGACCTTGCACGTCGATGTCTCCTTGCCTTACTGGATGATGCCGCGTTCAGCCTGGATCACCCACATCGTGCCGCGTTGAGAGATGGCGCGCACTCGACCATATCCGCGGAGATCGGTGCCGATTTCGATTTCGGACTGCGGCGGTTGCCCGGCCGGCGCAGCGTCGTCCTGCACCATGGCAAGCTGGGGAGATGCAGCAAGTATCCGGTAGTGCGGCGTCCATGTCGGGGGCGGAGCAGGAGGCGCCTGACGCATTTTCGCTGTCCGGGACGCTGGAAATTGCGGCGGCGTTGGTGTTGGCTGCGGCTCGGCCGCCGCGGCTTCCAGGGCTGCCCGTGCCTTGTCGGCTGCGGCACGTGTGGTGGCCGGTCCATCTGACGGGGGTGCTTCGGCGTCGGCCACGGCTCGTTTCGCTTCGAGGAGCGACATCCGGCGGTTGAGATCCGAAGCCTTTGCCGTATCTGCGATACGCAGCCGGTCAAGATCCTGCCGGAGCGCTGCGATCTCGCTGCGGGTCCGCTGCACCAGTGCTGCTTCTTCCGTTACAAGCTGCAGCACCTGCAACTGGTCGTCCGATGTCATGGGAGCCGCTTGCAGGCGGCTTGCTTTCTGGACCGCATCGTCCGTCGGAACAGCCTTTTCGATGCCAGTGTCGTGTTTCTGCGCGGGCGTGTTCTCGGCCGACGGGGTAGCCGGTATTGGGCCGGCGGGATGGGGCGGCTTTTTCATCGCAAGAAGTGCCTTGAGATCCTCATCTGTAGCCGAGACCTGAGGTGCCGGCGATGATGGCGATGATGTAGGTGAGTGTCCCGGCGCGGGAGACGCTTTGGGGCCTGATGGCAGCGGAGCGGAAATCATTCCGACTTCCTGGGCCACGGGAGACGCCTGCCTCTTTGTTATGCCCATCACGAGGAAGAGGGAGAGCAGACTGCCGACGGCAGTACCCGCGATCATGACCTGCCTGCGACGCGGAAGCGCCCTGAAAAGGGCTATTGCATGTGGAACGGGTCGGTTTCTGTCAGGTGCTGCTGTCACAGGTTGCGGGTGAGGAGAGAGAGGCTCGGCAATTGTGTCCGGCGTGGGCGAAGGGTCAGGCTCGGGCGTCGTGCCCAGCTTGCGAAACGGGACAGGTTCAATGCCGCGATCCGCGCTGAACGGATCCCGGGACGTCGTTGCGGTTGCGGCTGAGGTCATGGTGAATGCTGCCTTCTGGTAGAGAGTGCAGAATTCGCCGATATCATGCGACCGGTGCCCGAAAACTTACTTCTTCATGACGACGTCCGACATGAAGATCACGCCAACACTGACCTGAGCGGCAAGATTTACGCGCGGCTGGGTCGGCATCTGCTGCATGAGCGCGCTGTTGACCTGCGAGGCCGCTGCACCGGCCGCCACGCCCAGTTGTTGCGGGAAATTCAGTGACTGGACGTAGTTGACGTTGCCGAGGGCTCCGATCGAACCGGTCGTGTTCGACGTCATCTCGATCGCCTGCCCGAGCCCTTGGACAAAGGCGGCAGCGGCGGGAAGAACAAAGCGCTCGACGTATAGCTGGTCAACGCTTGAGGCCACGGCAGCTTCCATGGTGTCCGGCGCAACCACCATACCTTCGACCTGGATCGGGGTCGGATCATTCTTATGGAAGACCTGATCAACGCGGACAACCAGCCTGTTCAGATGTCCCCCGGCCCTTCTGACGGATGCTTTCATCCTGTCGCCAGCGAGTGGACCTGAATCAGCTTCCAGGATGATTTCTCCCCCGAGATCGCTGTTGGTTGCTGAAACCGTATGGGCGTAAATCCCCCGTCCGGCAGGAACAAGAACGCGGGAGAGAGAAGTCTGGGAATTTGCTGTCGCCGCCGAAGTTATCGAAGGGGAAACCGCCGGTTTTTTTGTCTGCTCCCTTCCGGTTTCCGTCTTTTCATACAGGACATTTGTGACCGGAAGGCGTCCATCAAGACGGCCTGCAAGATCCATGATCGCATGTCTGTATGCGGCGATTGCGTCCTTCTGGAGCTGCGGGTCACGTGGCATGGCAGCACGGAAGGCTGTATCCGTCTGCACTGGTACGACGGGAACGCTTGGTACGACCTCAGGCGCGTGCGGGGCTGGCGCTGCGGCGGCCTTGGCCATCGCCGGGTTGACGTCCGCCCCGACCTCCTGGGCGACCGGGGGCGGGGGAGGCTTGTCGTCGGGATGGGTGGGCGTGCCCGGTGCAATATCGGGTGAATACGATTGTCCCGCAGTCTGTGCCCGACCTGCCTCGTCGCGGATCTGATCTTCGCGGAGTTCCTGCTGGCGCGGATTGGAATTCAGGCCGCCGGGCAGGGGGTTGGCGGCGGGCGGCCTGCCGGGGTCCGAGCGTGGAAGCTCCTTACGGTGGATGGTGGAGATGAGTAGCGTGACGCCAAGAACGGTGCCAATACTCCCAAGGATAGCGAGCAGACGCCGGTTTCCGCCCCGCGACGCATCACTGAACAGCTGGTTGAATCCGGGTTTCATCACTGTGCGTCCCTGATATGGGCCGAGACCGTCCGTCCCGCATCGGAGAGAAGGACAACGGGGGCCTCATGGAAGGCATAGAGCGTGTATCCCCCTTCACCCTGCTCCATGCTGTCCGATGAAGGCGTCATGAGGTGAAGGCGCGTGCGAAGATAGACCTCATTTCCAATCCGCCAGGCGCGCACGTCATCGGGTGAAATACCCTCGACGGCCAGCGGAACGGCTGACGCTGGTGGAATACCGCTTAGCATGGCGTTCATGTAGGGCTCGCCTGTCGCGGGCACTCCGGGGCGGCTGTCGACCGGCTCCCGGGCATTGGGCCCTCTCTCGGACATGCGGACGGTCAGGTTGTCATCGTAGGATCCACGCCCCGCGATCAGCAGGAAGGAGACCGGCTTTGGCGCGTTCTGAAGCGTTACGAGCAGTCCACCTCTGGGCTGGAGCGACATCGGTTCGATATTGATGGTATTGGAGCCCTTGAACGGGACGCAGGTATAGAAACCTGTTGTCTCAACCGCAGGATTCCCGGCCGACGCGCCGCTTTTACCGGAAGCACAGTTCGTGCTGCCGTCCGGGTTGGCGGAATTGCCAGACGTATTCCATGCTATCGGCCAGGGCAGTCCCGTGCTGTCCACGAAGGACAATGCGGTCGGATAGCCTTTTGTCGTAAAGATCAGGCTTGTCTGCTGACCAGGCGCAAAAGAGACACGGATCGCCGGGCGCGCATTAGGGGTCGCGAATTCCGTGCCGACCTGCTCCGTGGCACGACGCACGTCCTTCAGGCGTTCCCCCAGCCGAAGGATTTCTTCGGGCGTGAAAGGAATGGCCTCATGCTCGGCTTCATCTTCGGCTGCCTGATCCTGATCGTCTGCAGGTATCGTTGCCGCAGGCCCGGGCTGTGATGGCTGCTGTGCGAGTGCCGCAAGTGGCAGGATGGACAGGGTCAGCGGAAAGAGAGAAAGAATTCGCACGGTTGTCACTCCCTCCCCGACGAGACGACAAGCTGTTCGATGGCCAGTCCATCAGGGTGATCCAGGTCCTCCACGCGATCAATCGTCACGGTTGCCATCAGCACTTGCGTATTCTGCTGGTTGACGTTTTCGCAGGTCTGGATGAAAGGAAACTGTATTACGTAGCGCGCGTGTCCCTGCACGACAGTCTCGGCGCGTACGGTCGCGGCCCGTGTCGGCTGCGCATAACAGAGCAGCTTTGCATCCCTGAGTTTCGCCAGATTCCCCTGCGTAATGAAAGACTTTGCAAAGGTGTTCCATCCGTTGAGCGTGTAGTGAGCGCCCGCGGTGTTCATCTGGGTTGGAAAATCACGATAGTTGATGTTGTAGGGTGCGATCGCCCATTTGACGGCCCAGCCGAGAAGCTGGTCCTGGCCAAGTACCGGACTGGTGAGCGCCACGGCCGGTCGGGGAGCATTCTGGCCGTCAACGTAGAAATAGAGGGGTGTGGGCGGGTGTGCACGGATATAGGCGTCGTGTGCCGCGAACACGATGACCACGCCCGCCAGTGCGATGTTGAGCAGCAGCGATCTGTCTACAACAATCCCCTGAAAGTCGGGGTCGGTAAGCCGCCTGGTTACTGCGGAATTAAACAGCCGCATGGCGCGCCTCCCTTACGGGGGCATGAAAAAAGGTGATCATCACTCTACTCTCATTTCCCGACGGTGATGAGAGCAGGCTGGAAGTCTATCTTGCGACCGGCACGTTTTTTCTTTGACGGTTCCCGCTACTACTCAAGCGGCAATGCCATGCGTGGCGGCAATGCTGCGGCGGTACCGTCTGCTGACCCGGTCACCACCCTTGCGGGTGGTCCAGAAAAAGCATCCGCTCTTGCAAAGACATTCCCGCCGGATGTACTGGTGTTCGCCGATATAATATTCGGCCCTCGCGTGAATGAACCAGGGCACTTTGGCGCCGCGTCGTGGCGGAAGCTGTTCCCAGCAGCTTTGGGATTTCAGCGCGCTTTCCGAAATAAGGAAGTCCCGTGCAATTTCACGCGGGTTCTGAAATGCAAAATGGCGGTAGGCGATTTCAATGTTGGCGGCCTCGTGCCACCGTACCTTGTCTCCCCCCTTATGTCCTGTGAGGGTCAGCCTGTTGAGGCTGTTCCTGACAAGCCATGTCCGTCCCCGCCGGGCTTCATGAGGAAGCAGGGAGGCCTGTTCCCATGTCAGGACAGCTTCGGGATCTGCGGGAATGGCGCTCCGCTTTTCGGCAAGTATGGTCTCCGCCTGTATTTTTGAGAGCCTGATGCGCGGTGGCAGGCCAAGCTGCTTTCTTTTTGCACGCACGCTCCCGGCCGAGCGGCCAAGCATCTCGGCTATGTCGGCGGTTTTATCACCACAGAGCCAGCGTTGGCCAAGGATGAGCAACTGGGTCCTTGTCCATGCTCCCCTGCGTGCAGGCGCTTCATAAAAAACATTCTGGGGTCGGTCGGCCCATTGCGCGACTGACTCCTTTACCTCCTGCACTGTCAGGGTAAGCATTGTCGCTACAAGGACCTCGTCGCACAGCCTGGCATAGAGGGCGCGCGTCATTTCTGGCGTGGGATAGGTCTGAAGCCATGTAAACAGACCGTGTTTTATAACCTGGCCGAACGATGCTGACTTCATGGCGGTATGCCCTCGTCATCGCGTTTTCGGGATAGGCTGCGTGTTTTGGGAATAATATCTCTTAAGCGTTATATAACCGTCAAGAAATAAATATCGCAGAACGCGCTAATATGACTCCAGACGCGGTTTCCGGTCCGCGTTGGTGATCAGCCGGGGCACATCACCTGGAATGGGCAGCCCAAGGCATAGGGTCTGCCATAAGAAAGGAGACCCCTTTCCTGACAGTCTCCATACCTTCATGCACCCGGTCAGTGGTTTGCGATATCGTCGAGGTGACCAATAATGGACTCGAGATCAGCGAGGGCTTCGAGTTGTGATTGCGCGGACATTGCCCACGCGGTCATGTCCAGGGAACGCAAAAGGTCTGCGTCGTCATGTATTCCCGGGATCAGGTAATAAACGGAGACGGACAGTCCTTCGGCAATGCGATAAACCGTTTCAAGGCTCGGATTTCTCAGCCCTGCTTCGATCAGGCTCAGGCTGGTCAGGGAAACATGTGATTTATGGGCGATCTGGCTCGCTGTTGCCCCCTGAAGCGTCCTGAAGATCTGAATCCTGCGTCCAAATATCTCGAGGAGGTCCTGCCGTTCCCCCGAGGTGAAGGCGACACTGTGTGAATAATGATCGATCGGCAATCTGGCCGGTATTTCCGGCAGGTTAAACGTCTTGGAAATATTGCCAATAATGTCGCGTAATTTCTGGATCGCCAGATTGTAGTCCGAACACTGCTTCATGGTCTTTTTCAGCTGCGTCGCGGATGCCACCAGATCCAGATGGGCAAACCATGTACCTTCCGGTGCACCTTGCGGAAGAATATCGCGCGGATCTATCTCAAATACCCGTAGCAGCGCCGATAATGTTTCCAGGGAGACCGGACGACCTGCTTCGATGCTCCGTATGACCGATACATTCAACCGTGCCAGTTTGGCGAGGTGCACCTGCGTCCAGTCAAGCGCCGTCCGCCTGTCATAAATGATTTCCCCGATGTCTTTATATAATTGGCCGGATGCAAATAAAGCCTCGGCTTGCATCTTGCCATTGTCATGGGACATTTTCGTTTACTCTCACGGCGGGCATTTTCCTCAGCAAAAGAAACTTCCAACATCCAGAAGATATCGACTGGCCGCGCCCTGACAGCGGATCAGCCGTGATGGAACGTCATGATAGTCGAGTTGGAGCCCGTAAAAAAGGTGTCTGAGGTCGCAAAGGCCGCTGCTCTGGTCAGGAGAGCTTGATGGAGACACTCATATGCCTGTTATGCCTGCCGTGGTTATGGCGCTGGCCTCTGGCCCCATATCTGTCACACCTGCCGCGTTTCATCTGGTCCAGACAACCTCTCCGGACACTTCGCGCCAGTCGGTATTGACGTTGCCCTCAGTGGGCACGACCGGCGGGGAGACCTTACCTTCACCGGGAGACACTGGTCAGAAAGGGCCGGGCGTATTGGCGGACACTGGTAAGGATCCTCGAACATCCGTGGCTGTTCCAGCCCGTCGATATTTCCATATCGCCAGTGGATACGGAAAGCAGGTTCCACTTGACTTCGCCATACGCCAGATCGTTCCGCATGGGGTGCGCGTCGTGTTCGCGGCGGACGTGGACACCAGCGTTCCTGTTGACTGGCAGGGCGGCCGGGAATGGAACAAGGTTCTGGCGACCACGGTAGCCCAGGCGGGCGACGTCATTGATGTCGGTCATAATAAAGTCGCGGTCCGACGTCGAATTCGCTGACCGGTCGCATGATGGTCCGACACCTTCGTCGTAATCACCCGAGGAAGGTTCCATGAACAAGCCCTCATCCGTCCGGAAATCCGGACCTCCTTCCCCGATGCCCAATGTCGCCCTTGCGCTGGATGCGCTCGGCGAGATCTGGCGCATCAGGGGCGGAGAGGACGTCATCGCGATGTTGGACAATGATATGACAGCGAGGACGGCCTGGCACGCCGTACTCGCTGGTGTCGCGCCGCATGAATGGCCTGATCTGGTCAGCTCCCTTGACGCGCTGATCCCCTATCTGCGCGGCCGTAGGGACCTGTTGTCGGCGGACAGCCTTTTTGGACGGGGCGTGATCTCGGAAAGCAGGCGCCAGGCGCTTCATCGCCTTCTTGCTCCGGAAAGGATTGCCCTGCTGGAGGCTGTGACGCGTCCGGCTACACGTCAGGAGGCTGTATGATCCGTCTGCGCTTCCGTGTCCTGTTGTCAGTGGCTGCCGCTCTTGTATCGATACAGGGGCATGCGCAGACCACGTCATCAGCCGCCTCTGGTGCCACGACATCTACGGGAAGCGTCGGCTGCGCCGCCCTGACCCAGGCGGCGGCAACAGCCGTAAACGAACGCGTCCAGGCCAACGACGCCTATGAAAAGCAGCCGGATAGCGTCAACGGCCTGTCCTGCCTGAGCAATTTTTTCAACGGCACCGGACTGAATCTCATCACGAACGGCCTTGATCCCGCAGCCCTCCTGCAGGCCGTCGAGGGCCAGATAGGTGGCCAGGTCTGTCAGGCCGCACAGGCGGCATGGGGGAACGCCATGGGGTCGACCCAATGTGGACTCAGTCTGTCAGGCGTTAACCTGGGGCTCGGTTTTGGCTCGAGTAGCGGACTCATGTGCCCGAGCCTGAGTTTCGGTGGTGGTGGTCCGCCAATTGCGACTGCCATTGCGGGGACGTCCAGCAGTACGACTGACCTGTATATCAACGGATCTCCCCAGCTTCCGACCGGATACAGCCTGAGCAATCTCGTGGACGGAGTATTCTGATGCGCAGGCTGCAGATGGTTGCCATTGGTGCCGCTTCGTGCGTCTGCGTGTTGGCAGTCACGCCGCGTCCGGCATACGCGCTTTTCAGTGATGCCGCTGTCGTTGCAGCGATCAAGCTTCTTCAGGCGTTCACGGGCAACGCCCTCAATACGATGACGAAAAACCTGACGGACAGCATCGATTCAAATCTCAGTAGTCTTACAAACCCGAATTCCGTTGCGTCTCTCCTGACGAAGGGTTTCACGCAGGTTGCCAATTACGCGAAAGCCCAGGTCGGTGCCCAGTCGCAACTCATGGATGCTCAGGACGCGGCGATGGCCGGATTTCTACGGCGTCAGCAGGAAACCGGAATCCGGGACGAGCATATGATGAATCCGGAATTCTGCGCGGGCCTTGATGCCCAGCAGTCCACCGTGGCCGCGTCCAAGGCGGCTCGATCCGCGGTGTATGCCATCGCGACCGTAAGCGATCCCCGTGGTGAGGCAGGTCAGGGGACGCCCTCCTATTACGGCAAGTCACAGGGCACGGATGCGAACATGTCCCTGCACCTCAAGCGCTACTGTTCATCCGACGACGTGGCGCAGGGGCTCTGCTCTTCCGTGTCCCGGCTGCCGAACGCCGACCAGCGTGCTGCCAGCCTGTTCGGCGCCGATACCCTGTCCGCGGATGGCGCAGTGGATGCAGCCAATGATTATGCGACCACGCTCATCCAGCCGGTAGCGCCGGCGGCCCTGCGTGGCGAGCAGCTGTCCAGCCTTCGGGGACGTGAAGCCGCAACCCGGCGCCGGTCGTACAACAGTCGTATGTCTCTTGCCCGCTGGGTCACGGGCTATGTCACATCTCTTGGTGTTCCGTCTGTCGCGCTCACGCGGGACCAGAAGGCTGAAATGACGGCCGAGGGGCTCACGCCGCTCGACAAGGCGTCGTGGCTGCAGGCCATGGCGCTGGAAGTCAATCGCAGGGTCTCCAGCGTAAGCTGGAACGCCTCGCTCCAGGCAATGCCTCCCGCGTCGGTCATGCGCGAGGTTGCCACCGAGATGGCGCAGTCCAATTACCTTGCGCTGCAGAACTACCGTCTCGGGCTCTACCTCGCGACCATGGGAGCTGCCCGGGTCGCGCAGGAAGAAGAGGTCGCCTTCAAGGACGGCCTGACACCGATGCCTTCCCCCACGATCAATCCCTAGAGGTTTGCCATGTCTGAGGCCCAGCAGAAAACCGGCGATATCGAGGATGTGCTGAAAACCCTTGATCGCGTGCAGTCCGAATACAGGAAGCAGGCACCCGGGCAGGCCGCCGCATATGATCGGTTGCGACAGGAATCCCGAGAGCCTGACGTCCATAATGATCCCGGCTTCCGTACGCGCGTGGCATACGCCGTGCAGGATGTAGAGCGTCTTTTGGGACCGACGCTGAACGATGACCATCCGCTTCATGCTGAGATGACGGAGCGCGCGGCGCATTACCCGGGTCTGAACGAACCTGTGGTCGCTGCGATGATGCGTGAAACGCATCGCCTTCAGCAGCCAGAAGTAAACGCGATCCGGACACTTGCCAGCGAACTGGTTGAAGGACGTCAGGATCCGGACCACCCGGACATCGCGCACACCATCGAGAACCTGAGGGCGGCCGTCTTTCCCGAACCAGGGCACCAGCCAGCGCCAGGGCATGACCATGCTGCCGGGTCTACGCACGGTGAGAAAGGTCAGGCGGACAAAACCCGAGGAATGGCGTCCCCGGGGGAGGGCGCTCCGCCAGGACCGGAGCAGTCAGCCAGCAGCCAGCCCGGACAGACCCATACGACGGATCCTCAGAAGGACTTTCGAGAGAAACAGACAGGTCCGGCAAAAGATGCGCCGGAAAGCCGATCGACGACGGATAGCAATGAAACGAAGGAAAAGGCGGCGGCGAACACGCGGGAAATGAACGCGGGGGCGGGGGCCAAAGATCAGGAGCACGTCAAGGTTGTTCGCGGTGGCGGCTTTGCCCGCCTTGCGGAAGCGATTGCCTCGCGCATTGATAGCCAGCCTGCGAACCCGGCATCATCGTGGATGGAAAAGGCCGCCGATTTCAGCACCCGGCTGCACAACGCGCGTGACGAAAAGAGCCTGGAGGCGACCGAACGTCTGGGAAAGCAGGCGGTGGAGGCCCTGCGTGACCTCAGGGAGCGGCCAGCTTCCTCCATCATGGCGGCGATTTCAGATGCAGGAAAGGGCGACCCTGACGGTGTTGCCGGTGTGTTGTCGGAGATGAAGGCCGGTGGCCGGTATGCAGATCTGCATAGCCAGTTTGTGACGGAGAAACAGAATAACCAGGCGTTCGCGGCGCAACTGGAGAATGTCACCAGCAGGCTCGAAGCCTACGGAAAGGGAAGGGAAGCCGCCGAGGCAACAGGCCAGCGCATGGGAATGCCCGGCAGTGTGACGCAGCGCTTCACCCAGATCGATGCCGAGATCGGCAGGACTGCTGCCGAAGTGCCCGGAAAAAAAGAGGGAGCCAGTGCCCTGGAAGACATGAGCGAGCAGGTCCGCGAGATGATGCACAAGGCTGTGACTGCGGTGACGGATTTCATGATGCGGATGCATCCCGGTCCCACCGCCAGTCCTGCGCCGTGACCGTGCTGCTGGAGGACAAACCATGAAGCGCTTTCGCCGCCCTGTATTCGCCATCCTGCCACTCCTGTTTCTGTCGGCTGTTACCGTGTCTGCGGCAGCGCAGACGGTTGTTGCGACCGGTTCGGGAGTTGCAGCCAGCAGCACGGGCTATAACGTGACATGGGACCTGCTTGATCCGGGCAGTGACTGGGCGGCGCAGGTCATCCGGTCCGTATTCCCGGTTTTCGGGCAGGATACGAGCGCGCCCAGCATCGGCAACGAGGCGACCGTCATAGGAACCATGATCGGGTGGTTCTCCGGGTTCGTCATGGCATTTGCGATGGCGGTCGTAAGCTATATCTACTTCATGAACATCCACCGGGGGGCAGAAACAGCGCAACTCCTTGGCAACAACCAGACCAGCATGTCGATTGTGCGGATCGGGATTGCGGCCATCCTGATGTGGCCGCTTCCGGCAACCGGCTTCAATGCGGCGCAGGCCGTTGTCGTGCAGGGCTCGCTCTGGGGCATCGGTATGGCGAAGGTCGTCTACGACAAGGCGAAGCAGGCAATCGGACCAGACGGCAAGGTCATCGCACAGCCCCTTATCCCCGGCACAAAGGGGATTGTGACCGGTCTTGTGAAAAATGAGTTCTGCCGGGCCATTATTAACATTGCTGCGAATAACACGAACCTGATTGCGGCCCCGACCGGGCAGACCGTCCTGTCCGTGACCGGCGGGAAGATGGGAATCATCAACTATTCTTACAATATGGCAGCCGGCGCAGGAGACGGGACACCAGTTTGCGGGGCCGTAAGTTTGCAGGCGCCCAACACTGACGCGGTGAATCTGGCCGGTTTTCAGGTCGATCAGGCGGGTATGCAAAAACAGGTCCTTGATTCCGTGATCCTTGGCGACATTCGCAGCCAGGTTGCGCAGGTGGCCCAGAATTACTGGCAGACGAAAACGACAGCGTCGCTGGCCCCACTCATGACCATCATCGTCAATGCCACCAACGATTATGCGTCGAGGCTCACGACGCAGGCGGCACAACTGCGGTCTAAGCTTCAGGACACGGTCAACAATCAGACGCTCGCGCTTCACCAATGGGGGATTTCGACGAACGGAGATGCGGTCAACACCAGCAACCAGATGGATAATCTCGGATGGACCGGCGCAGGAGCCTACTATCTCGAATTTGCGCGCCTCAACGGCCAGACCCTGTCTCTCATGACCGCAACGCCAACCATCACCACCCCATCCTATTCCGGTCTCGGAAACTATCTTGCCTCGGACATTGCGCCTCTTGTGCAGTCTGCGGACACCTTTATGGAAAACATCGACAGCATGGTTGCGACGCAGGATGGCGTGACCGCGCCAGGCGGGAATGCCGACCTGTACACAGGCGCGATACCGGGTGGAGACGGTGCAGGTGTGCTCGACCAGCTGTTCCGCGCCCTGCACCTGAACGATTACGCCCTGCAGATCGTGACCGGATTTATCGAGCCGTCCGGGACGAACGGCTACTGGACGGATCCGTTTGGCAATCTCATGTCACTTGGAAACTGGATGATCACGACCGCCCTTCTCACGATGGGCACTGCGTCGGTTCTTTCTTCTACGGCCGGGACCGTTGGTATCGGCGTGCTGTCGCTTTTGAGCGGGAATCCAGAAGGTGCCGTTGCGGCAGGGGCCGGGCACGCGCTGATGCACTTTTTTGGCGCGCCGATTATCGGCGGCTGTTTCGCCATGCTTATGCCAGGCCTCACCATCGCCTATGTCATCCCGATGATCCCGTTTGTCATGTGGATGTTTGCCGTGGCTGGATGGTTCATCATGGTCTGTGAGTCCGTGATTGCAGCACCTCTGTGGATGCTCGCGCATATGACCATGAACGGGGAGGGGCTGCACGGTCATGCAAAACAGGGTTATGCTCTTCTGTTCAATGTCATCTTCCGGCCGGTGCTGATGCTGTTCGGGCTTTTCCTTGGATATTTTATATTTGATTCAGTGTCGTGGCTGATCCACATGTGTTTCGGCATTGCGGCCGGACTGGTGCTGTCAAACGGCTGGATTGTCAGCAACTTCCTCGGCATGATTGTTCTGGTCAGCCTCTTTGTCATGATTCACGTCACCCTGGCGTTCATTTCATTCAGGATGATCTCAATCCTGCCCCAGCGGGTTCCCGCCATGATCGGATTTGGTGACGTGGACCGGGTCGACATCGACCAGTTCAGCAGAGACGCCGCCGTTGTCGGTATGGCGGGCACGTTGCTCTCGATTCAGCAGTCGCTCGGCGGGAGTGATCGAACTGCGACCCAGCCTATGGATGATAAAAATAGTCAGAAAATATATACGGGTGCAAATAAAGCTGTAGATACGACAATGAAAAAGATTCTATAGTGCGATACACTTGGAGGGCATGAAATGTTTGGTGGCAACGGGATGAGTGGGCCGGCAGGCTTCATACTCGGACGCATGTCGTGTCAGTATAACGAGAGCTTGCAACGCAATATCCGACAGGCCCTTCATGGCGCTGCTCCGCCGCATTTTAACGAACTCGAAGAGCAGGTTCGGTTAATCAGTCGCTTGACCGAGGCACTTAATCTGGCGAATGCTCATTCTGATAAACTCGAAAGCCAGTTGGAAGACTGGAAAGACTACGCTCATGGCCTGGAATCACAGATCAGAGAACTGAAAGACCATCTTTGTCGGACGAGTGCTCATGCTGAGCAGGTTGCCAACGATCTCAAAATATCAAGGGGACAGGAAAAAGACCGGGCGCGCGATCTTGAGGCGACCTGTATCAATTATCGCCGACTCAGCGATGATCATGCAGCGTTGACGACCAAGGCTGCGAATATGGAACGACGCATTCGAGGCTACCTCTCCATGGAAGACGAATGGAGAAAGCGGCAGTCCTAGTCGCAAGATACTTGGTCAGGATGGTCTCCTCTAAGCGGGAGACCATTCGTGAAACATTTCATTCTGCCTCTTGTCCTCTCCCCCTTGCTTGCGGCATGCAGCGCTGGCAACGTGTCATCTGCTGCCCATGTGCATGGCCCAAAGGCTCCCCCGACCAGGCATGCGCGTTACGATCCGCACGCGGCCTACGGATCGACACGTGTAATCTGGACACCCCCAACGTACAATCGCGCCGGTACGATCGTCCGGCCTGATGATCCACGGGCGATGTCGGGGCGCGAGGATTACGAACATGCCTCCTGGGCAACAGGCGCTCAGGGCGGCGACAAGAACGCGCCACCCGGCACGTTCTGAGTGCTCCGCCGATCCTATCTATTCACAAGCGTAATGCAGATGGACTTGCGGTTACGGCCTGCGTGGAATGAGGCTGTCGGCGGTGGCGACAAATTGGCAGGCGGAACCCAGGCGGCGTTCGCGGATCTGCCAGTTGAGCCACGCGTTCTGAAACGCCACAAGTGTTAGAAATGTCCAGAAGGGCGCGAACTCCAGCGCAGCAAGGAGTTGGCTGCCCTTCCAGCGGGAAAGGAGCATTTCTCCGGTCCAGCCAAAAACCAGAACAACAGCGAGCATACTGGCAGCAAGCGCCCGTCTGTATGTCTCATGCTGTCTCTGATCGAGTAAGATCGCCACAACGCGGGGTTCGACGCCATATTGGGCAGCGATCGCGGCGATATCAATAGGGGTACCATCTGGCGCCCGCGGGCCCTGCATACCGGCTTTTGGCGTCAGTAATCCCTTCCCGAGGGCTTCAATCAGCGCGGCATTTCTCGTTACATCGGACCAGGCGACCAATGTACGTGGATCGCCAATCACCAGCCGGGCCACCTTGCGCGTTCTTGCAAAAAAACGCCGCGGGCCGGTCTGGTCCTGTCGTGTCTTCATTGCGAGACCGAGGTCAGAAACGTGGCGACATCCGTGGGAACGCCGTCGAGCCGGCCGATCCTGCCATTGCGGTGCATCCAGACGAAGGTTGGGCTCCCTGTGAGCCCTATCCGCCGTGCAATCCCGGTATTGCGGGCAAGCTTCTCCTCACTATCCGGTTCAGGTGCTGTCAATCCAGGGTTTAGGCGACCGTTGACCCACGCTTGTGCCATCTCGTTTGCCGGAAGCGACAGCATGGCTCTCGCATTGACGGTGCTGGCGCCATTATCCTCGTAATCAAGCAATGACAGCGGGACTATTTTCAGGCGAACTTTCCCTGCATCGATTGCGGGCTGAAGGATATGCATCGCCTTCATCGAGTAGATACATTGCGGGTCTATGAACATGATGACTTCCGGGGCTGAAGGTATCCCTATAAGGCCTCCCGAGAGACCCGGGAGCCCGGACTGTTCGTTAGCGTCGGCTGAAGCGCCAGAGATACTGATTTCCGGGACGGCTCCAGGAATGCCCCTGATCTGGTCTCTCGTGATGTCCTGTCCGGTGGCGCCCCACATGCGGGCAGCGACTGCTGCCTTGCCATCCGGGGTCGCATAGACGACCTGAAAACGGTTATCTGCCCGAACAAACATTCCCCTGATGCCATCGACCGGTGCGAGATCGTGGGCGCGCGACCCGGCCAGGGAACGTAGGGTGTCGTAGGCTACCGGAATCAGCGTGCCGCTAAGCACGATCGCGTGGCTTCTCGGGGCAAAGAAGACCAGGAGTTTGTTCCGCGCATGGGCGATGCCCGTCTCAAACCCATGTATATTGGACAACATCTCGACTTGAGCTCCGGCGGTTCCGAGGTGAACTATTGCGTCAGTTGGGTCTGTGTCATCGTGCTCCGATATGGTTGTCACAGTGGTTAAACTGCCGGCAGCCCGAGGAACAGAGGAAGAACATTGTTGACCAAACGCAGGACGAGGCAGGACCAGCAGGAACGGGATAAGGAAAACATGGCGCATATCAGGAAATCTCCAGACACTTTACATGTCCAGTAATCGGCAATCATGCGACTTTTTCAGGAAACATCATTCGCAATCAATACCTGCTTCTGGTGAAGAAGGCTTTTCAGAAGCGGGTAAAGTTACGGAAGATTCTGTTGCTTCTTCGCGCTCAGACTCGTCTTCAAGCTCATTAGGGAGCATCTCATTAGTCATCTCATCAAGAATACTGACACGTAGCAGCAAGTAACGAGACTCCGGGTGCTCGTCTATTAATTGACGCCCTTTTTCTTGGCAAAGTGATAGCATCCAGCGCAGCCACTGCACCTGTTCTTGTCTGGAAATGGGTTTACTCTCGGGCGAAACCATGTATTCGATATGGCGTCTAATTCCCAGAATGGCCTGAGCCAACGACAAACAAAGTTTCCTTGACGGTTCATCGTCGATAAGGTCAAACCGTAAACGAAGTTCGTCAAACTTCATATCATCCCCACACGACTTTATATTCTGGAAATATGGTCCGTGTAGTGCACAAAACATTTTCATATATACAGTTCTTATATAAGAACGACATATTTTATTATTGTACGATTATTCCTCTAACTCCCTTTCGCATGCCTGCACGGCATGATCAGTAGAACTCTCAATCTACACGAATCCAGAACAATGTAACGCTTATCTCTATTTTGTGACTAAATGTTACGTTACATTTCGACCGATGTGTGACTTTGGAGAGACAAATCTCTATCGATTCCACAGCAGGTCGAATTTCTGATAATATTTCGAAGGATAGATGGATTTATAAATATGTTCTAATAAATATAAACATTGACGGGTTATGATACCATTCCCTTCTGACAAACAGCATATCTTCGCAGATGATGCCGTAGTCCCGTGCCCGGTGCGGCGCATCAAAGTTAACCGCCGTTATGGCACATGGTAAATCCCTACAAGCTTCGTGCCTTTCGCGATATTTTTGTCTCCAAGTGTTCACTAATTACCAATCTACACGACCGTTTTCGTCAGCGAAGGTACCTGTCGGGCCGGCGTCATCAAGCAATGCGTATTGAATGGCCACCTGTGCTGCCTGATCAGGCATGCGGTCGCCATAATGGTTGGTGGCATCCGTCGCTGTCAGGCCGGGACAGATGGCGTTTACCTTGATATTCTTTTCCATCAGCAGTTTTGCATAGCTGAGCGTCAGGGAATTGAGGGCTGCCTTGGATGCCTGATAGGTGGGCATGGCGACGTCCTTGTAGATCCAGTCCGGCTGTGTCCGGCTTGTAAACGAGGCCAGAACGGATGACACGTTCACAATCCTTGCGTGTCCGGACTTCTCAAGCTGCGGGATCATGGCGTCTGTAAGGGCAGCCGTGCCCACAACATTCGTCTCAAGCGTCCGCGACAGTTTTTCGCGAACCGGGGTATCCGGGTAGAAATCCAGACTGATGCCGGCATTGTTCACGAGGATATCCAGACGACCGTACTTCTCGCGGATGAACGTTACCAGATTGTCGATGGTGGCCTGGCTGGTTGTATCCAGTTCAACAGCTTCGACCTGCGTGTCAGGCGTGCTGATTTCTGCTGCCACTTTCTGGCCAGCTTCAAGGCTTCGGGCCCCCAGCAGGACTTTTGCGCCCCTGTTGGCAAGGCCCTGCGCGATGGCGCGGCCAATACCGCGTGTTGCCCCGCTGACGAGGGCAATGGGTTGGATCTGGCTCATGTATGAACCTTTTCAGTTGATAGCTACGGAAACGGCGGTCACATGCCGAACTGGCATGCTCTGATCATTTCCTGTGGAGATAGACAGACAGCACCAGGCAACCAAGAACGACGGCGGGAGCAATCGCATGGGTGTATTCGCCATGGAATATTACGGTCACGATTGCGGACGCCATGATACAGGCCGCGAGCAGGCTGCCGATCGTCCGGCTTGCCTGTCGGGCCATCAGGATAGCCGATGTGAGTTCAAGGCTGCCGGTTACAAAATGGAACCAGTCCGGATAGCCCCACCGTGCGTATTCTTCCGTAATGGTCTTTGGCGCAAGGATGTTGCCAATCGCGCCGATTATGAAAAAACCGACCAGCGCATAAGCCAGAATCTGTTTTGCAGGGACATTACGCATGGTCCGTGTCCTGAGCAGCCGTGAGGAAAAGAGAAACCGACAGGGCTATGGTGTTGCTATCCTGATCGGCGGTCGTTCGGGGGCCACCGGTCAGCAACTGCAACTGCGCTTCTCCCGTAACCATATGGATGAAAGCGTAAGCCAGACCGGATGCATCCATATCCGTGCGTAACCTGCCCTGGGCCTGCTGTTTACGGATCCAGCCTGCCAGGACCGACTTTGCATTGTGGTGGCCGGCAGACCAGATGGTTCGTGAGAGTTGGGGAAACCGTTTACCTTCCGCGATCATCAGACGGTGCAGTTCGATCACCCGGGGCTGTTTGATGATATGGAGAATTTCAGAACCGAATTGCTCCAGAGTCTGCCTGATGCAGGCATCTTCCAGCGTCAGATTTTCAAGCGGCTCTGCCAGTTTCCTGCATTCTTCCGCGATCACAGCGGCAAAAAGCCCTTCCTTGCCCCCGAAGCGCTCATAAATGTTCCGCCTTGACCCACCCACTTTCTGGATCAGCATGTCCAAAGAAGTCGCTTCATAGCCATGTTCAAGGAAAAGCTCGGTGGCAGAATTCGTTAGCTTCCTGAGACGTTCGATGCCTCTGGGTCGCAGTGCTTTTTCCTGTGAAACGGGATGGTATGATTGTGCTGAGGCCATAAGTGGAAACGGATCCTTCATGCCGATTGTGGTATGGTAACGTACGGTACCATAAATGCAATAGGCTGATCTCCGAATATGACGGAGCATGGCATCTGACTCTTGAGCATGCTTATGCGCTCAAAATCAGGCCATCACGACCTTAAGCCACAGTATTGGCCATGATGATGTGGCGCGTGCATCGGTGTTGACCGTAATGATTGGCAAAACGGCATGCGCACAGATTTCGATGTGCGCATGCCGTCCGGATTTTTCTGATAATGAATAAGGCTGGTCAGGGTTGGGCGGAGAAGATCGTGTCGTAAAGCAGCTTGAAGTTGAGCACCAGAATAATGGCCGCCACGATCCACGACAGCGCGGCAAGTTTTCTGGAGATCACGAACTCGCCCATTTTCCGTCGGTCGGATACGAACATGACCAGCGGGATCACCGCGAAGGGCAGTTGCATCGACAGGATAACCTGGCTGAACAGGAGCAGTTGCCCCACGCCGCTGCTGCCATAGATCGCTGTTACGATCACTACAGGAATGATCGCGAGCCCACGTGTCAGCAGACGTCGTGCCCAGTGTGGGATGCGGAGCCGCAGGAAGCCTTCCATGATGATCTGGCCAGCCAGCGTGCCGGTAATGGTCGAGTTGGTGCCCGCTGCCAGTAGCGCCACGGCAAACAGGGTAGACGCAATGCCCATGCCCAGGATTGGCGACAGGAGACGATAGGCATCCTCGATTTCCGCCACATCCTGATGCCCGGTGGTATGGAACGCGGCGGCCGCAACGATCAGGATGGCAGCGTTGATGAACAGGGCCAGCATCAGGGCAATCGTACTGTCCCATGTCGACCAGCGGATCGCTTCGCGCCGCCCGACGGGCGTGCGTTCGAAGGCGCGGGTCTGCACGATTGAAGAGTGCAGGTACAGGTTATGAGGCATGACCGTCGCCCCGATGATGCCGATCGCGATATACAGCATCTGGCTGTTGGTCACGATCTCGGTCGAGGGCAGGAAGCCTTTCAGGATGCCTGCCAGCGGCGGTGCCGCCGCCACGACCTGCACGGCAAAGCAGATTGCAATGACGCTGAGCAGGCCGATGATGAACGCTTCCAGATAACGGAAGCCCCGGTTCATCAGGACAAGGACAATAAAGGCGTCGAGTACCGAGATTACGGCACCGACCAGCAGGGGGATGCCGAAAAGCAGTTGCAGGGCCACGGCCGTGCCGATGACCTCGGCCAGGTCGCAGGCGATGATGGCCAGTTCGCAGGCAAGCCATAGTGTGATGTTTACGATAGGCGGAAAGTGATCGCGGCACGCCTGCGCGAGATCGCGCCCCGTTGCGATGCCCAGTCGGGCCGATAATGCCTGCAGCAGAATGGCCATCAGGTTCGACAGCATGATGACGGCAAGAAGGGTATAGCCGAATTGCGCGCCCCCCTGCAGATCCGTGGCCCAGTTGCCCGGGTCCATATAACCGACCGAGACCATATATCCCGGTCCCACGAAGGCCAGGAAGCGGCGGAACCAGGGCGCGTTGCCGGAAGGAAGCCGCACACTGGCAAAGACTTCCGGCAGGCTGTTGCTGCCAGCTTCAGTCGGGCTGGCAAAGCGCCACGCCGTCTTTTCTGGCGCAGATGGGAGAGGGATGGGGCGTGAATCATGGGGCATGGGGACACACTAAATCGAATCGAATGGCGATATGCAATATGCTATAATAGAAAGCATACGGAAAACAATTGGGTGAAAGCGGTTTTCTGAAGCTAATGACATATTATGCGTTTTATAATGAAGTATGCTAACCAGAATAATGCTTTTTGCCTGCCTCCATGGGAGTGGAAATCACAATGAGACAAAACGATTTACAGCGGCTCAAGAAAGCAGCCGATACGCTCCCGGACTCCAAAATCCATTCAGAGGGCTTCCGTGCCAACCGGATGGCAAGGCAGAATGCCCTGATCGAAGATTACGTGGAACTGATTGCCGACCTTCTGGATGAAGGCCAGGAAGCACGTCAGGTCGATCTGGCGGAACGTCTGGGGGTCTCGCAGCCGACCGTCGCCAAGATGCTGGTTCGTCTGACGGATGAAGGGCTTGTTGCCCGTAAGCCATACCGCGGGGTGTTCCTCACCGAGGAGGGGCGAAAGATGGCGGAAGCGGTCCGTACCCGGCACCGTATCGTCGAGGCATTCCTGCTTTCACTTGGGATCAGTCAGGAAAATGCACGGATCGATGCCGAAGGATTGGAACATTACGTGAGCGCCGAGACACTCGATGCGTTCCAGCGCGCAATGAATGCCGGACTTGCCCAGTTTATGGTTGGTTCCAGGCAGGCCGTTCCCGAGTTTTCTGGGTTGGACTGACCGGGGACGAGCCTGCTGCATGCAGTGTAAAGTACGGCTGCAGGCGTTTCTCAAATTCCGTTAGATTTGGGACGAGAATACGGACTGCGTGGCTGCTCAGTATGAGCGTGATGTCAAGCAATAGGGATTTGCGGCCCTTGTGCGTCCGACCTTCAGTGAAGTCCCAGGACCACACGCGTTCGCGATGCTGCGGGCGCAGCTGGACGCAAGATCAGGCGTCCAACCAAAGGCAATTCTGTTTTGGGGTGCCTTCGGAACGTCAAGTCCCTATCGCCGACAGATCCGCCGGGCCTCAGAAAAACATGGATGCAGCGATAGCTATAGCGGTCGTAATCTCTGGTGAGCACGATGGTATCGGTCGTCAACCGGTGCTCAGCCGTATTATCATTTGCGAGATGACGCAGTGTTGAGGAGGGGCGATCGAGCATCCAGCAGGTCCGCGGTTCCAATACTGCCAGCGCACGACAGACCCGTCTGATCGCCTTAGTCTGATGCGAGATCCGTCGTTCGCGTCTTCAATCGGGTCTTTTCCCGCTTCCGATCTTTCATGTGACGTGTGAGATCACCCTCAGGCCATCATATTTTTTAAGCCACCGACACTGCATCTGCTCGATAGTCTATAAATGAAGGTCGTGGGATGATGGTGTGTCGTGATCTGAGTGGACAACTGCAGCGTTCCGCTCTGGCATGATCATCGCCCTAAAACGGACTGCATAGAGATCCAACAGCACAATGCTGTACTATATTAGGCAGTCTGGTGCCTAACGATTAGTCTTCCGGCGCATATAGAGCATGTCATTGCTGATTTGTCTCGCAAAGATAGAGCTGTCGTCGGCTTTATTTGCTCTTGCTACGGCTGGACAGTCGAAATGGCGGCCAAATCTGTCGGTACCGCCATTTCTTTGGAATCCGGGACTGCCGATCAAATGACCTTAGGAGATATCCGCGGATTGTCCCACGGGAACTATATGCCGGATATATACATTATAGCACCCTGCATACTTAAACGTCCGTGCTATAAGCGGGTTAACTGGAAGGGCTGCGACAGAATGTTTGTCGGAATTCATCGTCATACAAGGGGGGGCAGATCATTCGCGAGATGCGCCTGTCCCACGAATACGGAACAATATTTATAGTATAATCAACGCATAAAATAATAAATTCATATAACAGGGTGGAAATGAAAAATAATATCAAATGCAATTATGGATATATTTTTATCGCGTTCGCCATAAATGCTTTTTTTATAATCAATTTTTGCGGAATTATGAAAGCCTATGCCCAGTCACCTCAAACCCAGATCGAAGAAGATCGTGCCCGTCTTGGTAACTCTACCCCGCTGATCCAGCAGATCGATCCTGCCACGGTACGCGATTCAGAACGCGCCACAGCCGATGCGGAGGAAAAGGCTGCAGTCGCTGCGGGAGACGGAGACAAACTGGATACCAGCAGCAACCTGTTGGGGAACATGTGGGGCGCACGGTCATGGATGTACAAACACGGCATCACCTTCGACATCCAGGAAGTCGATGAAGTCTGGGGCAATGGCACCGGTGGCACCCCCAGCACCAACGGAGATGGCCAGGGTTCGGGTACAGGCCCCTCCTATGATGCTGTGACCATGCCCACCCTGACTGTTGATACCGAAAAGCTGTTCGGGCTGAAGGGCGGTCTGTTCAATGTCAGCGCGCTGCAGACACGCGGCCGTTCCATCTCGCAGGATCACCTGAATAACTTCAACCCCGTCAGTGGGTTCGAGGCCGACCGCTCCACCCGCCTGTTCGAACTGTGGTACCAGCAGTCGTTCCTCAAGGGCAAACTTGATGTGAAGATCGGCCAGCAGGATCTTGATACCGAGTTCCTGATCAGCGATTACGCCTCACTTTACCTCAATGCGAACTTCGGCTGGCCGATGGCCCCCTCGGTCAACCTGTATGGCGGCGGTCCGTCCTGGCCGCTCTCGTCCCCGGCTATTCGCATCCGCTACCGGCCGAGCGAGAAGTTCACCTTCATGTTCGCCGCTGCCGATGATAACCCGCCGGGCAACCGCTACAATTCGACACCCATCCAGCAGGCGACCGGTTCGGACCTCGGTAGCAACAGTGACCCCACCAGCCAGACCTATAATGGCGCCAACGGCAGAAATTTCAACATGGGCACCGGCGCGCTGCTGATGACCGAACTGCAATATGCGCTGAACCCGCAACCTGCCGATATGTCGAACGTGACCAAGAAGCCCGGCCTACCAGGCGTGTACAAGCTGGGCGGATATTACGATACGGCCAGATTTGCCGATTACCGCTATAACCGCAATGGGGGTTCCCTGGGGGCGGCCACGTTGGCCGCCAACCCCTCGCAGGCTGATCTCACTTCACGCTGGGACCGGGGCAACTGGATGGTCTATGGCATCATCGACCAGATGATCTGGCGGCCATCGCTTACATCCGCCCGTTCGGTGGGCATATTCGTGCGTGCGACAGGCAATGGCGGTGATCGCAACGAGATCAGTTTTGCCATTGATGCAGGCATCAACCTGAAGGCCCCGTTCAGGGGGCGCGACAATGACACGATCGGACTGGGTTGGGGTATCGGTCGCGCCAGTTCAGGGCTTCGGCAGTTCAACCGGGATAGTCAGTCGCTGATACCGGGGAATGAAAACCATCTTGAACTGACGTATCAGGCGCAGGTTACGCCTTGGATGGTCATGCAGCCCGACTTCCAGTACGTCTGGCATCCCGCGGGCGGAAGCGGCGATCCGTCTTTCCCCTACCGCCGCACGGGCGATGAGGCCATTTTGGGTCTGCATAGTAATATTACGTTTTAGAGAAATAAATCCTGGTCCGGATCGCGGATATACGTCCCGAACTTATATGACTGTGTGTGTTTGAAGGTGCTCAAACTGATGGAACAATAATCATATTTATCTATGCAATTAGGATTTATGAAAAAATAATTACTGTATACCATGAGGAAATATCATAATACTGTCTGCGACAATCGATGGTTCTCTACAAGAAAATGAAAAGGGAAAACCATTTCGTTTTACTTTTGCAGGCTGTGCCCCGGAAGTCAGTCGATAACTGATCCTGCGGTTGTAAGTGGTATGGGAGGTCATCGGATTGATCATTGTTGTCACAGCAACGGGGAGATCAAAACGGCTTTTGATAATTCGCAAGTCAGGAGGTTTACTTTTATGAATTAGAGCATCTTCAGCAGTTCGTATGTGTCCATTCAAACTGGATCTGCTCTGGCCCGCTCAGTCGGGCGGGGTGACCGATAGCTGGAGTATTGATTGTGTCATCTTTTTTTCTTGCTGCTCTGATCTCCTTGCGTTTCGCAACCTGATAGTCACTTTCCTGTCGGCTGATAAAAATCCACAAGAGGACGACACATACTGCGGGCGAAATACCGCAAAATGATTTTAACGGGAGACCCGACAATGAGATCAAATACTATCGATGATCTGCACGTGGGATGTGGTTGGTCTCATTCTGGATCGGAAACGCTGACCCCACACCAAAAGTAGGCGATGCTGCCTTTGTGGACAAAGGCGGTTATGAGACCTTATCGCGCGAGGGAAGTATGCGCGGATCTTTCGTATTGATGGGATTTGTTGCAGGTAGCTATTCCGCGCAATGGGATATCGAGCGTCGCAGCCTGAGAGCCAATGGTCAAAAATTGGACCGGCAGGTTATCGAAAAATTCCCATAGATCTTAAATGGAATATAATTTCCCAATATAGTTCTTATCATTCTATGTATAAATATTATTTGTTTATTATTTCGACCACAAAGTGGCGGTGATAAGAATAATGGCTATAATCCGAACAACGTTAGGAATGGTAATAAATTGGGAGTACAAATTTTCTCTCCTGATTTAAGCACGCAACGTTATGTCCGCAGGCTGATCAATTTCGAAAGCCTTTTGATCTAGTCGGTGATATCGTCAGACGGTCTACGATAACCCTTTTGAGAACTTGATAAGCTTTTCAACTGTTCGTGCTTTCTCGCGTAACCGGGGTTTCAGGACTCAGGGACATACTTCTGTTGTTATCTGCGCCCCACAAATATGCAGTACGCTATATAAGAAAGCAAGATGAAATTCTTTATGCGCTGGCAACATGGTGCTGTTTGGTTTTAAGGAGGCCTTATGGGACCACGTCAGCAGTATTCATTGCAAAGCCGCAGAAAGGGCAGGGACAAGGCAGATGCAGCGCCAGCATCTGTCATTGATTCACAAAGCCAGCTGTGAAAACGGCTTCGCAGGTCGATCTTGAGGTTAAGGATCGGGGTTATCTACCAGAGGTGCCCTGCATGACGATGCTGCATCTTCAATACCCGAGATATATATCCTTCTCCGCCATGGTTCGCTGGCAAGCGTCATATCGTGCAGAACTCGGGTTGAAGACGTTTAGAGCCGCATCGGTATGGACGATTGCGAGCGGGGCTGGATAACATTTCCACCTGACATTCTTATGGCGGAAACCGAACGTCGAATGCACCTACCTGCGCGTTGTATGGGCGAATCCGAATCTCGCTTTGGGCGTTGTGATTCGGATGGACCGACACAACGCATGGCGTCTGCATGTCGGCATGGCTGGATTTACGTCCCATAGAGTGCCAGCACGCCATCTGGTGGCGAAAGTGACAGTTACATCGGCCAGGCGAGGTACAGCTTATGGGATCCAAAACAATCGTTAGAACGAATGTCTCAACTTATATCAGGGCCCCGCAGATCGTAATATCTTGCACAGTGCACCAGCTCCGCCAGTGACTGTGAAGATAGCTGCGCCTGGTGCGAGCATAAGCTGGTTGGTGCCTGCTCGACGAAATCGCAATCTCATTAACCGGGCGTCAAAAAAAATATCGGGATAAAGTTCGCTTGTGTCAGATGTCTAGCGAATATCGCTCTTTTCAAAGTGCACCCTCTGAGCAATTTTATCCCGGCAAAATATCTATTGCATTGCATTCCAGTACAAGAGCCTGTGCCGGATAAAGTCGAGGAAGAGTCAGGCCCATCTCCGTCAGAACTGCCCCGCTGACAATGATGCCTTTTTCAAATAAAGACCGGTTCGCTGCAGATGGATTGTTGCCCATCAGTTTCTGGGGGGAAGGCGCACACACTTTATATTGGCGGGCGGGATCTAGCCCTGGGAGTAGGACGGGCGCTGCAGATCGTGCCTGTCCGGAGCCACTCTGGGCGATGAGGAATACCGCAGCGGAACAGTCCGTTGCCGTTACACCCCGCACAACACGGTCTGCTGTCTGCTCACCAAGTTGAGCGTCGCCTGAATGAAGCAGGCTACGCAAACGTTTATGCAGGTTGATCCACTGAACAAGTTCGTCGCGTTCGTCGGCACTTAGTTCCAGCGGATCGAGTTCAATTCCGAGGTGACCGAATAGTGCGACTGCGGCCCGGAACCCGAGTGTGAAAACGCGGTCGGTTATACCATTCGGTACGGCCGAAATATGCGTGCCGGTAATTTCGGGGGGCAGGAACTGCCAGGCGCCGCCTTGGATACGAAGCCGGTCCAGTGCGTCAGTATTATCCGAAGTCCAGACCCGCTGGGTGTGGGCCAGAGCACCCCAGTCCGCGCGGCCGCCGCCCGATGCACAACTTTCGATTTCCAGTGCAGGATGGGTGGCGCGAAGCCGGTCCCATAGGGCATATAATGCGAGAACCTGACGCCTGTAAGCCGCACGGCCATGAGCATCGGCCGCTTCAACCAGGTCTCTATTGAAGTCCCACTTGATGTAGTCGATGCCAACATGCTGCACCAGGTGGGATATTTTGGCGAAAAGATGCTCTGATACGTCTTGACGCGAAATATCAAGCACAACC